>CAJWBW010000176.1:0-4258 GCA_913020415.1 uncultured Phycisphaerae bacterium
AACGAATCGTGCACGAAGATCGTCGCGGCTTCTCGCTTGTCGAGCTGCTGATGGCGATCTTCATTCTCGGCATCGGGATCATCAGCATCGCCACGCTGTTCCCCGCGGGCATCGCCCAGCAGCAGAAGGCGATGGACGATCAGGTGGGGCCGCTGGTGGCTCGCAATGCCATGTCGTTGCTGCGATCGCGCATCCCCGAGGGCAGTTTCGGCTACGTGGAGATCGATTCGCAGAACCCGCCGCCCTGGGACGTCACCTCCGGTGACTTTCCGTGGCTTCGTCCCGCCGTGGTCGTGGGGGGGGCTTCCGGTGGTCCCGCTGCGGGCGCACTGGATCTCTTCAACACCCACGCCGAGTACGGGGTCGACGTGACGACGGTCACCGAGGACGGTTCCGATCCGTGGATCGGCCCCGCGCTCTCCTCCTACGGCGGGATTCCCTACGCCGGCCATCAGAACGACGATCCCTCCACCATCCTCGACGGCATCCGAGCACCGCTGGTGGTCATCGAGCAGACCGAACGTCAGTACCCCAAGTTCGACGATTCCGGCCGCGCACCCCGCTACTACTGGGACTGCATGTTCCGTCGCGCGGGCGACAAGGTCTTCGTGGCCGTTCTGGTCTATCGGGTCCAGCCGCTGCAGGGGGACCAGCCCCCGTGGGCGGTGCAGGCCGATGCCGACGGTCGGATCACCGTCCCATGGACGCTGGACCTCGAGAGCGGGGCCAACGACTACCAGCCGTGGCGAGTCGGACAGGGCATCGGTTTTTCCGAGGATCGTGCGCAGTGGATCCTGCCGAATGCGGACGCCGGAGATTCCTATGATCCCATGCTCAACGACGACTGCTGGCAGTGTCCGGGGCAATGGATCGTGGACCAGAACGGAATCGTCAACCGGGTGGCCGTCGGCCGGACCCGCAAGGACGATCCCACCACGCACGTCGAACTGGCCTTTCCGGTCCCCCCCCTGGCGGAGGACTCGGTGCACATTGCCGAAATCGACGCTGCGGGGTTCGCCTACAACCCGGAGCGTCGGGTGCCCCAGACCGGAAGTCTGATCCTGCCCTCCAACGCCCGGGACGACGGAGACTTCGTCTACGCGCGGGGCATGGTCGTACCTCCGGACGGAGGAGTGGTCGGAGGTCCCGCGGTATCCCGACTGTGGTACATCCCCGGCGGCTTCACCGACGGCGACGGAAACGAATGGAACTTCACACCCGTCTACATCCTGGTGGAGGAGTTGTGATGCGCATCCATCCGACATCCGAGCGCCGCGCATTCACCCTGACCGAGATTCTGGTGGCCGTCGGTGTGCTCTTGGCCATCGTGGTGGTCACGGGCCGCATCTTCAAGGTGGCGACCGATGTGACGTCCACCGGGCAGGCGACCGTGGACATCATGCAGGAGGCCGCGGCCATCGAGGCCCGGATCCGGGAGGACATCGCCAACATGACCGGGGACGGCTTCCTCGTCATTCGATCCGTCGAGGTTCCCAACGACGTCAACGTCGTCGAGTGGAACCAGGGCGGGCGGCAGGGGCAGGAGCCCGGTCTGCTGAATCCGGTGCTCGACGATTCGGCCGCCATCCGGTGCGACCAGCTCTGCTTCTTCGTGGATTCACCCACGTCCTCCCAGGTCATCGGCGAAGGCACCACGGTGGGCAGTCTTCCCAGTGCCCAGTCGCAGACTGCATTCGTGACCTACGGGCACGGCATCCAGTTGCCGGGCATGCAGCCCTACCACGACATCGACTACCAGTTGGATTCCAATCCGCCCACCAATCTTCCACCCGTCGGCTTCGCCCACGACCCCGATCTCGAACAACTGGAGGCCGACGGCGAGGAACTGGTGCCGTGGCGGTACGACAACCCCGGTCTGGACGAGTCCGACTGGCTGCCCACCATCTACACCAACTACCGCGGTTCGATCAACTACAGCAGCAACAGCGATCTCGGCGTGCTCTACGAGCAGCAGGTGCCCGAAGCGGACGACCGCTACATCAATGCCACCCAGCCCGACGCCCGGCGGTGGATTCTCGCCCGGCACACGATCCTGCTCGCCGACGACGACGAGATGTTCCCCGGCGGGTACAAGAAGCGGCAGTACCTCCGCAACGTACCCTCCGCCCAGAGCATCTTTCCGAACGATGCCCGCCCCTGCTTCCCGGGGGCGGCCCAGCTCGACGACGGCAGCTACACGCTGAACGCCGACCCGCCCGTGCTCACCTACGGCCGGGTCGACGTGGCCGCGATTCCGATCGACGAGGTCCGGGAGATGGTTCAGACCAGTCGTGCCCGCAGCAATCCCCGCGAGAACTTCCTGCGGCGGTGCATGCACTTCGGAGAGGACGGCACCTACGACGACCTGCAGGATGTCGACCAGGATGGTGATTTCCTGCCCGAGATGCAGACCCGCGACGTGCTGGAGGGCAACCTCTTCGGATTGGACGGCAGTCCGTATCTCGATCAGCGGTTCTTCATGAAGGACGTGGTCCGACGCCCCCGGGTGGAGCGGACCGCCCCGAGCATGTCCTCCGTCGACCAGGCCCTCACCAACCACGCCCTGGGGTCGAGCTGCTCCTCGTTCTCCGTCGAGTGGACGTACGAAGAAGGGGACGGCAGTGCCTGGGTCGAGAGTCCGAATGCCCGACAGGACGACCAGTACTGGTACGGGGTCAACTACTCGGCCGACGATTCGCTGCTGGACGGCAACGGTGATCCGTGGCTCGGTCAGCGATGGTTTGGCCTGCGGGACATCGATCGGGGCGTCATGCCCTACGCGGAATTCCATGCGAATTACCCGCCCGATCTGCAGAACACCCCAACTCCCGCTTCGATGAGTTCGCAGCCCACCGCGGCGGCCTACGCGATCGACCCCTACGCAATTGATCAGGAATTTCCGACCTTTGGTGGCCAGTCTGCGTACGAGGAGTACTGGGCCACGTTCGGATACAACCGGAATCGGCCGGCCCTGCCCCTGATCGAGCAGGGAAACAACACCGGGTCGGGAAACAACCTGGTCTTCGAGCGGGATCGGAGCTTCACCCCATGGCCGTCGGCCCTGCGCATCACCATGACGATCAACGATCCGCAGGGACGGCTCGAGCAGGGGCAGGTCTACCAGTTCGTGGTCGAGATTCCCGAACAGGCCCGCGGGGGCTTTGCAGGAGGTGGTCGATGAACACCACGAGAAACACGCCGACCTCCCCGGGGGAGCGTCGCGGCAACGCACTGGTCCTCGTCGCGGGGGCCCTGGTGCTGCTGGTGATCATCGCCTCGGCGTATCTCTCCAGTGCGCAGGGGATTCGTCAGACCGCCAAGGCGCAGCGTCGCACCGTGAACGTCGATGCTGCGGCCGGCGTCATCGCCGAGGACATCGCGCGGGAGATCAGCGAAGCGCTGTTCGTCCGCGAGATCGATCCCACGCTGGTCGATACGACGGTCGGATCCTCCTCGATGGTCCAGTCGCTGCTCAACATCGCGCCGCTGCCTCCCGAAGTGTCGTCGCGATTCCTCGAGGATCGTCGGCTGCCCCTGTCGGGTGCCAGCTTCTTCAGTGAGTTCGGCGGAAGCCAGTCCCGCTACGAGGTGGACCGCAACTTCGCCTGGAACTACGCACCCTACGAAGTCGTGCCCTGGACCAACTGGCCCGATTACGGTGCTGCCTGGCACGGCTTCAATGAACTCGACGTCCTGCCGCCGGGACCGAACGTGACCGGTCTGTTCGACACCGTGCCGTCGAACTCCATCCAGTTCTCGATCGACAACCCGCCCGGTCAGCCCGGCACCAGCGACACCCGGTGGCTGCGAAGTCTGGAGCCCCAGCGGATTGCGACCGGGAACTACGACCGCATGGGACTCAGCCGGGAAACCAATGTCGACGGCTTCTCCCACTACAACCATCTGACCAACCTGGCCCGGCCGGGCAACGACTGGCGGATCTGCCGCGACATCGCCGACGTCACCGGCGTGCGGTCGCCGGTGCACAACGCGTTGTCGACCGAGGCCATCCTTGATCCCTCGAGCATCGCCGTGGCGGCCCCGGACGGGTTCTTCTACTTCGGCGGTCTCCAACGCGACCACCACGTCCCGATCGAACAGTGGTTGCCGCTGGCCCCGTCGGCCGGCGGAATCGCGCTGCGGAACGACGATTCCGGCACTACGTTCTTCACCACACCTTCCGAGTTCTGGGGTCGATGGATCCGGTGGTTCGACTATGCAGGCTATGCCTTCGCACAGGGGGCGGCGCTCGAGTTCG
>CAJWBW010000177.1:0-4251 GCA_913020415.1 uncultured Phycisphaerae bacterium
GCTCAATCAGCCGATCACCGGACTGCGTTTCGACGGTCGCACCTGCCGCGGCGTGGAACTCGGTGACGACCACCGGGTCTGCGAGCACGAACACGTGGTCATCAATGCGGACGCGGCCTGGGCGATCCGCAACCTGATACCCAAGCATCTCCAGGGGACATGGAACGACCGGAAGGTCGAGACGGCCGACTACTCGTGTTCCACCATGATGATGTACGTGGGCGTCGAGGGCGACATCGATCTCTCGCACCACACCGTACGGATATCCGAGAACTACGTTGAAAACCTCCAGGACATCAGCCGTGGCAACGGGGCGGGGGGAACGATCTCCCTGGATCCGAGCTTCTACGTCTGCAATCCATCACGCATCGACGATTCGATGGCTCCTCCCGGCCATTCCTCGCTCTACGTCCTGGTTCCGGTCCCCAACACCAAGTCGGGAATCGATTGGTCGACCGCCCGTCCTCAGGTGCGGGACATGGTTCTGAAGACCCTGCGTGATCAGATGAACGTCGATCTGGAAGGTCGAATCGTCACGGAACTGCACCACACCCCGGACACCTGGGCCGACACCAACATCCACTTCGGCGCCGCCTTTAGCCTGTCGCATACGCTCCGGCAGATGGCCATCTTCCGTCCCAAGCACCGCTGGCCCACCTGCGACGGGCTCTGGATGGTCGGGGGTGGAACGCACCCCGGATCCGGGCTGCCCGTGATCTTCCTCGGGGCCATGGCCACCGCCAGGGATGTGCTGGGCGAACTGGGTGTCGAGTGCCGCATGCCGAACGGCACGCCGGTGGGGGAGCTGGTCGGCACCTGACCCCCGTCGTCAGCCCTCCTGCAGCGAAGTGTGGTCGTGCGCCGTGGATCGGGAGCCGCGTCGCTTCGGTGCCAGAGTGGATGCGTTCGCGATGAACCAGGCCGACGCAGCGGTCAACTGGAGGTAGTCTCCGGTCGATTCCAGGCCGTATGCGAAGACGCTGATGATCCAGCACACGCTGGCAACGGTCTGTCCGAGCCATTCGATCCGAAGCATCCTTCCGACCAGCGACCGACGGGCGGTGTCCTTGTTCTGGTTCAGCATGTGCATTCCCCTCCGCAACAGGACAGGTCATCCAGGTACATTCCCCAGCTCCGGTAGTCCTCGAGGAGCGGTGCCGGCAGTCCCAATGTGGTGGCGATCTTCTTTGCAACCACCGCGAAACGCATGCGGTACTTGAAGATGAAGCAGAAGATGTGGCCGTCGTGGCGGACGGCGGGGCCGCAGAGGTGAAGGCCCGGGACGATCGTCGACTCGTCATCGTCGTTCAGGAGCGGGAAGCCGTCATCGCGCTGCTCGAACAGATCCATCACGAGTTTCTGCCCACCATCGAAACCGCCCGCCAGGATCGGCTGCGAGGTGGTGCGGAACGTCCGTTCGTCCATGGTCGCGATGTCGATCGTGGCGATCTCATAGGTGCGGCCGGTTCGCGAGACGGCGTGGACCAGGGTGCCGGGGTAGAGCTTGACGTTTCTCGGAAAGCAGGGCTCGCTCATTCGTTCTCGGGTGAACGTGGACAGTGCGGAACTGGGATCGGAGGTCGTCTCCTCCCACGGGCGGTCGCATTCGAACACCCGGACCGGTCGTGCGCGCTCCGCCAGGTGGTACGCAGCGTCGATGCCGCTTTCGAATCCACCGATCACCACGAAGTCGTCGCCCTCGAGGCTTTCGTAGCTGTCGATCATCGCGGTGTGTCGGCAGAGTTCGCTTCCCGTGAATTCGCTGAGGCTCGGATACTGGAACTCACCGGCCGCCCAGATCACGTTCCGGGCGCGGATGGTGTCCGTGTCCGTATCGATGACGAACTCGTCGCCGATCTTCGACACCCGAAGGACATTCGTCTTCTCGCGGACCGGAATCTCATTCTGGCTGGCGACCAGCCTGACGTAGCGGGCGTAGTCGAGGCCGGTCGGATGCTCGACCTTGAGGCTGTAGGCCGGCGAAGTACCGATGGCAATCGAGTTCAGATCCAGCATGCCCACCGAGTTGGTGGTGAACGACGGAGTGATGAAGCGGGTCTCGTCGGGCCATGCGGCAAACGAGCTTCCCACGGTGTGCCGCTCGACGACCAGGAAGTTTTCGATGCCGGCGTCCTGCAGCGTGACGGACACCCCGATGCCTGCAGCACCTCCTCCGACCACCACAACGTCATAGACCGTTCGTTTCATCATCAGCATCCGTAGAGGGCAGAGGCATGGTCCGCTGCGTCAGGACCGGGGGTGGGTGCCTGCGTTGCGGGACCATCTCTTATTGACATTCATGTGCCAATAAGATACCGGGATGCGGTTCGGCTTGCAATCCTTCCCTTGCAGCTGCACGTCGCCCCGAACGCGGGTTTCAGTACGGGACCGTGCGGTGCGATGGGTGGGGTGGTCGAAACGCCGTGCGGAAGGCGGGGGCTCCGTGAATGGATGATTCCCGCATGTGGTTCGGATATTCTCTGCGCCATGAAGCCGGATTTGAAGAGTCAGAGCCAACCGGTGGTCGGTGAATCCGGTCGCGCCGGTGCCGGTACGAGATGGCACGCGTGCGATCAATCGCTCCACTGTGACGGCTGAAGGACTCCGGAGTATGGACCCGATTCTGGACATGCTCTCGAAGTACTGGGGCTTCGATGCACTGCGTCCCCTTCAGGAGGAGGCCATACGGTGCAATCTTGCCGGCCGTGACTCGCTGCTGGTCATGCCCACCGGCGGGGGCAAGAGTCTCACCTACCAGCTTCCGCCGCTGGTCGCCGAAAGCCTGGATGTCGTGGTCAGTCCACTGGTGGCGTTGATGAAGGACCAGGTGGACGGACTTCGGGAGGCGGGCATTTCGGCGGTGGCCTTCGACGGCGGATTGACCGGATCGGAACGGGCGAAGATTCGTGCGGAGCTCGAGGAAGGCGTCCATCGGCTTCTCTTCGTCTCGCCCGAAATGCTGCTGGGGGGCTCGCTCATCGGATTCATTCGCACGCTCTCGGTCCGAGCCGTGGCCATCGACGAGGCCCACTGCATCAGCCAGTGGGGGCACGATTTCCGTCCGGAGTACCGGCAGTTGGCTGCATTGCGGGACCTGCTGCCGGGAGTCTCGATCCACGCCTGTACCGCGACCGCAACTCCACGGGTCAGAGAAGACATCGTCCGGCAGCTGCGGCTTCGGGACCCGGAGATCATGGTCGGATCGTTCGATCGCCCGAATCTGACCTACCGGATTCGGCCGAGGGAGAACCGCAAGAAGCAGCTGCTGGAGGAGGTGCGTCGACATGCGGGAGAGGCGGTCATCATCTACGCGCTGAGTCGCAGGGACACGGAGCAGATTTCGGAAGGACTTCAGGCCAGCGGGGTGTCGGCGGCGCACTACCACGCTGGATTGGATCGCCGGGAGCGAAGCCGGGTACACGATGCATTCGCCCGTGAGCAGCTCGACGTCGTGGTCGCGACCGTCGCATTCGGAATGGGCATCGACCGGAGCAATGTCCGCGCGGTCATCCATGCATCCATGCCGAGATCGGTCGAGCATTTCCAGCAGGAGACCGGTCGTGCGGGGCGCGACGGCGATCCGGCCGAATGCGTGCTCCTGCATTCCTTTGCCGACGTGAAGCGTTGGCAGAATCTCGCCGAGCGTTCATTCAACGAAGCAATGTCGGTGACGGACGACCCGGAGCAGCTGCGAGCGGCCTTCGAATCCCAGGAGTCGCTCCTTCAGGACATGAACGGGCTTGCCACCGGTGCGGTGTGCCGGCATCGGGCGCTCGTCGAATACTTCGGTCAGGACTATCCGTCGGAGAACTGCGGGAGCTGCGATGTCTGCCTGGGGGAAGTGGACCTGCTCGAGGATTCCACGACGGTCGCCAGGAAGATCCTGTCGTGCGTCGCCCGGGTCGACGGTCGATTCGGCGTGCAGCACGTCGCCGACGTGCTGACCGGCGCGACCACGGACATGGTCCGTCGATGCGGGCATGATCAGCTTTCGACCTACGGTCTCCTCTCCGGGTTCAGCAAGTCCGCAGTCTCCAACCTGATCCATCAACTGCTCGGACAGGGGCGGCTCTCACGCAGTTCCGGGGACCGGCCGGTGGTGCAGCTCAATGCGATGTCGTCGCCGCTCCTCCGCGGAGAGGTCGAGGTCTCGCTCCTGAGGCCCAGGGCCACGGTCGACCGCAAGGCTTCGAAGGTCGAGGAGGCTGCATGGGAGGACGTCGACCGCGCCCTCTTCGAATACCTTCGGGG
>CAJWBW010000178.1:0-4238 GCA_913020415.1 uncultured Phycisphaerae bacterium
TCCCAGTTGAAGTCACTGGAACCGGTCGTCGATGGAGAGGAGATCGTCGAACTCCAGCGGCGGGTCGACGCCGTGAGGATCGACCAATCGCTCGTCGACTACATCCTGCAGCTGGTCACCGTCACCAGGGAACATGACGATCTGCTCATCGGCATCAGTCCGCGCGGATCCATCGCCCTGTCCCAGGCGGCGAGAGCCACCGCCGTGCTCGCCGACCGCGACTACTGCATTCCCGAGGACATCGTCATGAACGTCCTTCCGGTCTGCGCCCACCGCATCATCAGCAAGTCCGTGATGCACAGCGGGGACACCATGACCACGCGGCGGATCATGCAGCAGATCCTCGAAACCGTTCCTTCACCCGCCTGACGCGACCCCGCGATCCGACATGGCGTCCTGGATCGCGGACTGCACCGCGACCGGATGACGCAGCATGACCCAGGCCGTGTCGTACACGGCGGTGGCCGCGGTCGCCGCGAGGACCGTACCGAGCCCGAAGATCCGTTCGCGAAGACTCACCCGCACGAGCGTCTGGCGAAGATGCCGGAGGGACGTCTCGTAGACCCGCACGCGAATCACACCGCTGCGGGTCATCAGACGATCGTCGGTGAGGATGTAGAGTTCGTTGAACCACTGCAGCACGGCCCACCCCAGTCGCAGCAGGACGAGCAGGCCGAAGGTCCACCACGCCTGTCCCGCCACGCCCCCGCCGGGCAGCATCGCGCCGGAAAGGACCACCAGCAGCACGATCACGAGCAGCACCGTGCACGCCGGCAGTGAAACCAGCGGAATGAACAGCGGGTGCGGACGCAGCACCCGGAGCACGGTCTCCCCGTCGCGAAGCAGCGAGGCCGGAAGCACGCACCGCTGCGATGCGGTCGGGACGACCTTCACCGGGAAGTACCCGTGGCGTGGATGATGTCCTCGCGCAGCACCCCGATGTCGGGGAGGTTGCGGTAGTAGTCGTCGAAGTCGAGACCGTAGCCGACCACGAATTCGTTCTCGATGTCGAAGCCCACGAACTCGCACGGCGTCTCCATCGCCTCCGGCAGGCGCTTGCGAAGCAGTACGCAGGATCGGACCGATTGCGGCGAACGCGATTCGATCTCCTGACGAACCCGTCGGATCGTCCGACCGGAATCCAGGATGTCGTCGATGATCAGGACATGGCGACCCTCGAGCGAATCCGGCAGGTGCATTCCGCCCAGCGTGACGCCCTGGCTGGTGGTCGAGGTACCGGGATAGCTCGAGGCCGTGATGAGCCCGATCCGCATCCGCAGCGGGAGTTCTCGCATCAGATCGGCCACGAAGGTGATGCTTCCGGTCATGACCGGAACGAGCATGATCCCGTCGTCTCCGATCGAACCGGCCAGATCCTCCGCGATCTCCCGGCCCAGCTCACGGATCCGCCGGGCGATCGTCTCCCGATCAATCAGAATGCGCTCGATGTCCTGTCGCATGATGTCATTGTACGGATGCGCCGCCCGCGCCGGGCAGCAGCCACGAGAGGCCCAGCCAGGTGAATCCGAGCAGGGAACCGAAGGCCACGGCGTCCGTGATCATGATGAGCACGATGCAGGAACCCTGCGCCGGATCGGCACCGAAGCGTCTGAGCAGCAGCGGTACGACGGCCCCGGTGAGGGTTCCCACGCTCATCGAGACCACCAACGCCAGGCCCATCACGATCCCCAGTCCCAACGAGGGACCGTCCACCACCATCGAGGTCAGCCAGACCAGCAGGACGAGGACGCCACCCAACAGACCGCCGGTCACGAGTCCGGAGCCGAGTTCTCGAAGCAGCAACCCGGGGATCCGCTCCTCCGGAAGCTCATCGAGGGCGAGTCCGCGCAGGGTCACGGCCAGTGATTGGTGCCCCGCATTGCCTGCGAGCGCCGCGACCATCGGCATCAACACCGCCAGAAAGGCGATCTGCTCGATCAGACCGTCGAAACGCAGGACCACCATCGACGCCGGAATCATCATCAGGACGCTGATGAAGAGCCAGGGGAGCCGGCCGGCCATCTTCTCGGTCAGACCGGAGTAGATCGATTCACCGGCCCCCGCACCGACGGACCGCTGGACATCCTCCGTCTGCTCGCTCTGGATGAGATCGATCACATCGTCGACCGTGACGATCCCCAGCAGTCGGCGCTCCGAATCGACGACCGGCAACATCGTGTGGTCGTACTTCTGAAAGGTGCGAGCCACATCCTCGTCGTCCGTCTCGGCCCGCACGGCATGCACCGTCGTGTCCATGAAGTCCTCGAGCCGTGTACCGGATGGTTCCACCAGCAGGGAACGGAGTCCCACCAGACCCGACAACCTTCCCGACGAGTCGATGACGGGCAGGAACTGCGAGTCCTCGTGCACGTCGGCGGTGCGGATGATCTCCACGGCTTCCCGCACCGTCGAACCCATGGGCAGGGCGACATGCCGGGTGGTCATCATGCCGGCGGCGGTCCCCTGCGGATGCCCGACGAGTTCCCGCAGCATCCCGGCCTGCCCACCATCGATCGTGGCGAGGACCCGGGTCCGATCCTCGTCGTCCAGGGTCCGCAGCAGCGCGACGGCGTCATCCGGCGCCAGCAGCGAGAGCATCCTTCCCAATGGTTCGTGCCGATCCTCGCCGACCAGGTCGTCGAGAATGCTCGCGACCAGATTCGATTCCAGCTCGGCCAGGACATCGGCGGCGGCCTGGTCGTCCATCTCCCCGAGGACGCCCCGCACGTCCTCCTCGTCCAGTCGCTCGAGGGCGTCCGCCGCATCCGCAGCCGACTGCAGCTCGAGGACCGCGGCAACCAGCGGAGCATCGATGGAATGGGCAATCAGCTCCTCAAGGCGATCTTGAGGATCCGGCTGGGAATCCGTTGGCCGCTGCCGGCCCGTGGGCGTCTCATCTGCCATGGCGGCGAGTGTACCCAAGGCGACCCGAAATGGACTGAACGACGTAAGTCAATAATATGAATGAGTTTATAATGCTTGATTTGATTCAGAAACCCGATTTTGATACCATGTGGATCTCATGGCAAGCACCACAAAAGCAGGCACTCGAACCAGTTCCAAGTCGACCAAAACGAAGAAGAAGACCTCAAAAAGCGGGTCTTCAGGTTCCGGCGCGGCACGTACGGTCATTCCCCGCACCTATTCCACCGTCGTCCGGCACCTGCTGGAACGCACCAACTACGAGCGGGTCCGCGTCGTCAACTACGACGAGAAGAACTTCAAGCTCGACCGGATGCGGAAACTGCTGAAGCGGCTCGGTGATCCGCATCTGCAGGTCCGTGCGGTGCACGTGGCGGGGACCGTCGGCAAGGGTTCCACGGTCTCGATGCTTGCGAACATGATTCAGGGCTGTGGTTTCACCGTCGGAACCTTCACCTCGCCGCACCTCGTCGAAGTCACCGAACGCATCTGCATGAACGGGGCGCCGATCGGGGAGAAGGACTTCACCAAGCTCATGCGCGAGGTGATCAAGGAAGCGGACAAGACCGACAAGAACATCACCTACTTCGAGCTGCTCACCGCCGCGGCGCTGAAGCACTTTGCCGACGAGGCCGTCGATCTCGCCATCATCGAGGTCGGGCTCGGTGGTCGACTGGACTCGACCAACGTGATCACCCCCGAGGCATCCGTGCTGGCCAGGATCGAACTCGATCATGTCCGCATCCTCGGTTCCACCCTGGAGGAGATCGCAGCCGAAAAGGCGGGAATCATGAAGCCCGGGGTCCCCTGCTTCTCCGTCCCCCAGCAGCCTGCGGTCGCAGGGGTCCTGCGCGCCAAGGCCGAGGAGGTCGG
Source organism: uncultured Phycisphaerae bacterium (assembly GCA_913020415.1). Lineage (GTDB taxonomy): Bacteria > Planctomycetota > Phycisphaerae > Phycisphaerales > SM1A02 > UBA854. The sequence goes on from CAJWBW010000178.1 coordinate 3,796, forward strand.
ATGCGAGCTGCACATCGTCGGTGACGACATCGAGTTCAGCAGCCGGTTCTGCGTCGACGACGATCTCGGACCTCACAACCGGATCTGCCTGATCACACCGACCAACCAGTACATGCATCTGCCCGTCCCGCTGCCGGGAGAACACCAGGCCGACAACTGCGCAGTTGCCCTGGCCACCATCAACCACCTGAAGCAGGCCGAGCCCGGACTCATCGACTCCAGCCTCTACCGTGGACTGGCCAACACCAACGTGCCCGGGCGCATGGAACTGGTCTGGAAGCAGCCACGCATCATCGTCGACGGCGCCCACAACCCCGTTGCCATCAATGCGCTGATGCGAGGCATGGGATCCCACGTCCCGTACGACTCCATGATCTGCATCTTCGGCTGCTGCGAGGACAAGGACGTCGACACCATGCTCGAAAGCCTCGCCATCGGAGGGG
>CAJWBW010000179.1:0-4222 GCA_913020415.1 uncultured Phycisphaerae bacterium
TGGGTCGCAATCGCCGCCGGCGACGCGCACGCCATGGCCCTTGATGCGGACGGCGGCGTCACCGCGTGGGGCACCAACTCCTACGGACAAACCGATGTGCCCGAAGGAGCGGTCTTCACGGCCATCGCGGCGGGCTCCGACTTCTCGGTCGGCCTGCTCGACGACGGTTCGCTGGCGGCCTGGGGACGTGACAACAACGGGCAGTCCACCCCGCCCACGGGCGACGATTTCGTGGCGATCGCGGCGGGCGACCAGTTCGGGCTCGCACTGCGAAGCGACGGCACCATCGCCGCCTGGGGACGGAACAACGCCGGCCAGCGCGACGCGCCGGAGGGTTCGAACTTCACCGCCATCGGATGCGGCTGGCAGAACGGCTACGCCATCGACGGCGACGGCTACCTGCACGCCTGGGGACTCGACAACAACCAGCAGGTCACCGACGCACCCGACGACGCGGGGTTCACCCAGATCACGGGGGGCATGTATCACGCCGTCGCGCTCGGATTCCTCGATTGCAACGCCAACGGCATCGCCGACGGAGATGAGATCGCCGACGGGACCACGGCGGATGTGAATCCGGCCGACGGGGTGCCGGATGAATGCCAGGGACTGGAACTGGGTGCGTGCTGCACGGTCCGCGGCGATTGCCTGCCGACCACCGAAGCCCACTGCCTGAACGCCGGGGGGACGTGGCACGAGGACACCCTGGACTGCGATGCGGTGGGCTGCGACCCCCAGTGCCTGGGCGATCTGGATCTCGACGGGGACGTCGATGTCATGGATCTGCTCACCATCATCGACCGGTGGGGAACCTGTCCCTGAAGTGAGGGTGACATCCGCTGCACCGGGGGGCTAGAATCAACCCCTTGCACGTTCGTAACTTCTCCATCATCGCCCACATCGACCACGGAAAGAGCACCCTGGCCGACCGTCTTCTGCAGGCGACCCGCGCCGTCTCCGACCGGGAGGCCCGGGACCAGCTGCTGGATTCGATGGATCTGGAGCGGGAACGCGGCATCACCATCAAGGCCTCGGCGGTCACCGTGCACCACGAGTACGAGGGCGAGGACTACCAGCTCAACTTCATCGACACCCCCGGCCACGTCGACTTCGCCTACGAGGTCTCGCGGGCCCTCACTGCGTGCGAAGGCGCCGTCCTGGTGGTCGACGCCGCGCAGGGCGTCGAAGCCCAGACCGTCGCCAACGCCTACCTCGCGGTGGAGAACGATCTCGAACTGATCCCGGTGGTGAACAAGATCGACCTGCCCGCCGCGGATCCCGATCGCGTCGCGATGGAGATCGAACAGGTGCTCGGCCTGCCCGCGGAGGACTGCATCTACTGCTCGGCCAAGACCGGGCAGGGCATCCAGGAACTGCTGGATGCGATCTGCAGCCGCTTCGCCGATCCCCGGCCCGCCGAGATCGAGCAGTCCCGGGCCCTCATCTTCGACAGTCACTACGACGACTACCGGGGCGTCATCGTCTACGTGCGGAACTTCGACGGCCAGCTGCAGACCGGTGACCGCATCCGGATGATGAGCAGCGGACGAACCTGGAACATCACCGAACTCGGCCGCTACACCCCTCAACCGGAGAAGGTGAAGATGCTGGGGCACGGCGAGGTCGGCTACCTCGTCGCGGCCATCAAGACCCTGGACGACGTCCGGGTGGGCGACACCATCACCCTCGATACCGATCCCGCCCAGGAGCCCCTGCCCGGCTACGAGGAGCCGAAGCAGATGGTCTTCTGCGACTTCTACCCCGCGACCGCCGACGGCGGATCCGGAAAGAAGGGCGAGTTCGAGGCGTTGCGCGAAGCCATCGAGAAGCTTCGGCTGAACGACGCCAGCTTCACCTACGAGGTCCAGCATTCCGAAGCCCTGGGCTTCGGCTTCCGCTGCGGATTCCTGGGACTGCTCCACATGGAGATCGTGCAGGAACGACTCGAGCGCGAAGGCGGCGTGGAGATCGTCCAGACCGCTCCGACCGTGACCTACCGGGTCCGGACCACGACCGACGAGACGATCGAGATCCACAATCCCGCCGACCTGCCCGATCCGAGTCAGGTCGCCGACATCCTCGAACCCATCGTGAAGATCGAGGTGATCTGTCCCGAAGACAGCATCGGCGAACTCATGCGTCTCTGCGACGGACGCCGCGGCATGTTCCGCGGCCAGGTCTACATCTCGGACAACCGGCAGATGCTCACCTGGGAGATCCCGCTGGCGGAGATCATCTACGACTTCTACGACAAGCTGAAGTCGATCACCCGCGGCTACGGCACCATGGACTACGAGCTCGTCGAGTTCCGGGCCGACCGCCTCAGCAAGGTCAGCATCCTGGTCAACGGTGATGCGGTCGAGGCGCTCAGCCTGATCTGCCACAAGTCCCTCGCCGAACAGCGCAGCCGAGCCATTCTCAAGAAGCTCCGCAAGCAGATCGATCGCCACCAGTTCGAGATCGCGCTGCAGGCCGCCATCGGCGGCAAGATCATCGCCCGCGAGACCATCAAGTCCGTGCGCAAGAACGTCACCGCCAAGTGCTACGGCGGCGACGTGAGCCGGAAAAGAAAACTGCTCGAGAAGCAGAAGGCCGGCAAGAAGCGAATGAAGTCGGTCGGCTCCGTCAACATCCCCCAGGAGGCGTTCCTGTCCATCCTGGAACAGAACGAATAACCGCGCTCCCCGCGCCGGACCAAGGAGGCATTCATGCCGCGCAACGAACGATCCCTGCTGTTCACCATCGTGGGCCTGCTGACCATCCTCAACGTGGTCCTGCTGCTGCAGCCCACCACGCCCGTCGCCCAGGCCGACGACGCTGCGTCCACGGATCCGACCCTCGGACCCGCCGCGGCCATCGAACTGACCCCGGGATCGGCAGAGGGCGAAGCGATCACCCTTCGCAACGAAGCGGGCCACATCGCCTGGGGAGAACATCCCCAGCAGCGCGTCTGGAGCATGGGCTACGTGCACATCGGTCCGATGCTCAACCAGTTGATGGACGCCGAGGAGTTCAAGGAGGAACGCGAGGGCCTCAGCGCCGAACTCAAGGAGAAGGACGAGGAGATCTCCGCCATGCTGCAGGAGATCCAGGAGGAGTTCAACGAACTCGGCGACGACGAGGTCGGCCGCCAGGAGATCATGCAGCGCGGCCAGTCGCTCTACGAGGAGTACCAGAAGTTCCAGCAGCAGGCCGAGTTGCTGCAGCAGGGGCTCGCCGCCGATCAGATCGAGCGGGCCTACCGGGAACTCGTGGCCGCGGTGAACGTGGTCGCGGACCGGCTGGATCTCGATCTCGTCCAGCGCTTCATCCCGACCGAGGACGAGTTCCAGGGACTGAACATCGAGACCGCGATGCAGGAGATCCGACTGCGTTCGATGCTGCGGTATCCCGAAGGCTGCGACATCACCAGCGAGGTCCGCGAGGAGCTCAACCTCGAGAGCGAGTGATCCCTACTCGTCCAGTTCCATCCGGAACGCGTCGACCAGCACGTCCTTGACCTGCTGCATGGTCGGCGCGTCGTCGCCGAGTTCCTGCTTCAGACTGGTGACGGCACGACCGGCGAGGCCGCAGGGCACGATCAGGTCGAAGTGGGACAGATCGGTCTCGACGTTGATCGCCAGTCCGTGCATCGAGACCCAGCGCGAGACCCGCACACCGATGGCGCAGATCTTCCGGTCCCCCTCGTGGCGATCGTCCGCGACGGGTCGTCCGCCCACCCACGCGCCCGTCGCGTCGGCGTCGCGGTGCGCCGCGAGACCGAACCGGCCGAGCGTCTCGAGCACGCGATCCTCGAGCCAGCGAAGGTAGCCGTGCAGGCGCAGATCCAACCGGTTCAGGTCCAGGATCGGATAGGCGACCAGTTGCCCGGGACCGTGGTAGGTGATGTCGCCGCCCCGATCGGTCTCCGCGATCTCGACCCCCAGTCGGTCCAGTCGCTCCGGATCGGCCAGCAGATGCGATCGGGCTCCGGGGCGTCGGGAGACGGTGATCACCGCCGGATCGTGCTCCACCAGAAGGAGATGCCCGATTCCGGCCCCCGGCTCGTCCCGCGACGCAATCACCTCCGACTGGAGTCGACGCTGCAGCTCAAGCGCCTCGGCGTAGGACATCCGCCCCAGATCCGTGACCTGAAGAGGCGAGGTCGGACTGGAGGAGAAACCGGTCATCTGGTCGAAAACATCTCCGGGGTGACAGTCGGGTCCGAATACCGGATGATACC
>CAJWBW010000180.1:0-4217 GCA_913020415.1 uncultured Phycisphaerae bacterium
CTCGGCGAGCCGCAGGCTGTGCGTGCGGAGTCTCGGATCGTCCGCGGTGATCGCCCGGTCGACCCGGGCGGCGTCGATCGCGTCCAGGCCGGCGAGGGTCCACAGCGCGTGGGCGCGGGTGATCGCCGGTGCGTCGGAGTCGGCGAGTCGTCGCAGGCCGGGAATGCATTCGGTCATGCGGGCCTCGACGATGGTCCGCTGGGCAAGCAGCCGGACGGTGCCCCGGTCGCTGCCCAGTCGTGAGACCAGTTCCTCCGGCGACCGTTCGCTGAAGTCCGACAGCGCTCTCGACTCCGTATCGTCCGGAACGAGCCGCCAGATGCGTCCCCGGTCGACGGGGGCGGCCAGATTCCGCTGGATCACCTGCTCACGCAGAAAGGTGGTCATGAAGATCCGGTGCTGGATGATGCCCCGGTACATGTCGGCCACGTAGAGGGCTCCGTCCGCTCCGGCCTGCAACTGCACGGGGCGGAATCGTTCGTCGGTCGAGGCCAGAGGCGATCGTCCGTCACCGAGGATGCGGGCTTCCGGTGCGTCGTGGGCCCGGTCGATCATCCGCCGGACCTCCACGCAATTGCCCGCGGGCTCGCAGACGAACAGGGCATTGCGATAGGCCTCGCCGAGGGTGTCGTCCAGGAGCAGTTCGGGGCCGCACGCACCGGTGAAGGTTCGCAGGGTGAAGTCGTCGCGGAGCGTCGCGGGTTGGTAGCCGCGGTTGACGCCGGGGTTGATGCGGGCCGGATGGATGCTGGTGTCGGCCGGGACCCGTTCGTAGACCCCGTCGAACCAGCGGAAGGCCGGGTTCATGTTCGCGTAGTGCTTGGGGACCAGGTCGACGAACAGGGGGTAGGAGTTCGGCGTGGTGTACCAGCGGTCCCATTCGTCGCGGGTCGTGCCCCATTGGCCGTGCGGCGGAACGGCGCGTCGTTGCACGGTTCCATCCTCGTACCGGTATTCCCACGGATGCTGCGAGCAGTGCAGCCAGTTGTCCATGCCGAACCGAAGCCCGTTGCCGGCGTGCTCCGGATTGTCGAGTCCGGCGAAGCAGTCATCCAGGACGATCTGTTCGTCGGCCCGGTCGTCGCCATCGGTGTCCCGGGCGAGGATGAGATGCGGGGGAGCGACCAGCAGGACGCCATCGGGCAGCGCGTGTACGGCGCGGGGCATCACGAGTCCGTCGAGAAAGACGGTTCGCCGATCCATCTCGCCGTCGCGGTCGTCGTCGTCGAGCACCACGATGCGTCCGTTGGGATCGCCTTCGCGGCTCCCGTCCGGGTCGGTCATGTAGCCGGCCATCTCGACGACCCACAGCCGGCCGTCCGGAGCCAGATCCATGGCCACGGGGGCGACCACCAGGGGCTCGGCGGCGACCAGTTCGACCCGAAGTCCCTCGTGGGTGCTGAAGGCGGCCAAGGCATCGGCCGGCGACAGGGGGGGTGCCGAGGGGATCGCGAGGTCGGAGGGGAGTGGAGGCTGATCCTCGCCCGGTCGATCGCCTTGCTGTCCCAGTGCCGTTGAGCAGGTCAGCAGGGCTGCGATGGCGATCTGAGGACCGGTGCGGAGCATTGGAAGATCCTACCCGAGACCGGCCGGGATCCTGGCAGTTCGTGACGCGGTGGGGCCTGCGGTATCGGATCGAAAAATGGGCATGGGGACACCGTAATGAACATCGCCTGAACAAAGTTTGCCTATTCTCCCCTTCACTCTGTTCAGGACGCGGCGATGCCGCTTCGTCCGAATGCAGGCATCCGTCACCGAGCCGGTGGTTCAGGAGTCTCGCTCAATGGCACATGCACATGTCCTGATTGTTGAAGACGAGCCGGAGATCGCAGAACTGATTCGGTTGAACATGGAAAAGGAGGGCTTCAAGACCGATGTCCTCCACACCGGTGAACCTGCGGTCGAGTTCGTCCAGTCAATCCAACCGGATCTGATCCTGCTGGATCTGATGCTTCCGGATATCGACGGACTCGAGGTCTGTCGCCGCATCAAGTGGGAGCCGGCCAGCCGGGAGACCCCGATCATCATGGTCACGGCCCGCGGCGAGGAGTCCGACATCGTCGCCGGGCTCGAGATGGGCGCCGACGACTACATCACGAAGCCCTTCAGTCCGCGCGTCCTCGCTGCGCGGATACGCAACGTCCTGCGACGCAGCGGCGACGCGAAGGAGGCGGATGCGAAGCAGGAGCATCTCGATCGGGGACGAATCAGGATCAACGTGGATCGGCACGAGGTCGTCGTCGACGAGCAGTCGATCGATCTGACTTTGACCGAGTTCCAGATTCTCGTCTATCTCTGCGAGCGTCCCGGCTTCGTACGCACCAGGGATCAAATCATCAGTGCGGTGCACGGTGAACTTGCGATCCTGTCCAAGCGGACCATCGACGTCCACATCACGGCCCTGCGTCGCAAGCTGGGTGATGCCGGACGGTGCATCGAGACCGTTCGGGGAGTGGGCTACCGCTTCGAGGAACGCCTCGGGGCGGATGCCTTCTGATGCTGTTCGGTCGAAACCGTTCGCTGCTCTGGCAGGTGGGGGTGGTGCTGGTCGTACTCCAGCTCGTGCTGGTGGTGGTGGTCGGCTGGTTTCTGGAAGCAAGGATCGCCAGCTTCTTCAATCAGCAGCGGCTGGACGAGCTTCGATCATTGGCGCCCTGGGTCGCCGGTTCGATCGGTCCCGCCGGTGACGACACCCGTGCTGTGCAGGGGCTGAGCTCGGCGGATCGCTGGGCCGACGGGCTCCGCGTCACCGTCGTGGATCAGGACGGGGTCGTCATTGCCGACAGCGAGGAGGATCCCGCCGTCATGGACAATCACCGGTTCCGGCCGGAGATCGACGAGGCGTTCAAGGACGGTTCCGCGTATGCCACCCGATTCAGTTCGACGCTCCAGCAGGAGCTGATCTATTACGCGTTGCGACGGGGACCCGTCGACCGCCCTCAGGTCGTTCGAGTCGCTCTGCCGCTGACCCAGCTCCAGCAGCAGTTGGCGGGGGTGTCGCAGACGGTCGTGCTCGTGCTGTGCGCGTACTTCCTCGCGACCATCGGGATCATCTTCTTCGTCTCCCGGTGGTTGAGCCGAAGTGTCCGCGAACTTGCCGATGGTGCGAACCGATTCGCCAGCGGAGATCTGACCCACCGGGTACCCGTCTATCCGGGGCGCGAGTTCGATCTCCTGAGTCAGTCGCTCAATCAGATGGCCGAGCAGTTGTCGCAGCGACTCGGTCAGTTGAGACTTCAGGGCAGCGAGTTGACGAGCATTCTCCAGTCGATGAGCAACGGCGTGATCGCGCTCGATCTGGACTGCCGGATCCTGAGCATGAACCGCGTGGCGCAGAACATGTTCGAGCTGATCGGGCGTGACACCCGTGGTCATCTGCTGCAGGAGTTCGTGCGGGATCCGGAACTGTCTCGCTTCGTCGAGACGTCGATTCGGCAGGGAGAACGCCGGTTCGAGGAGATCAAGCTTGTATCGCTCGGCGATCGATCCATGGAGATCACCAGCGAGCCGCTGCTCGATGTGGAGGACCAGGTCGTGGGCGTCGTGCTCGTGCTCAACGAGGTCACGCTGCTTCGGCGTCTGGAGTCCATCCGGACGGACTTCGCGGCCAACGTCTCGCACGAACTCCGGACCCCCATCATGGCCATCCAGGGCTATGCGGAACTGCTGACGGAGGATCAGGACGCCTCCACGCGACGCGACTATGCGGAGGTGGTGCTGCGCAACACCATGCGGCTCTCGGCCATCATCGAGGACCTGCTCTCCCTCGCGCGGCTGGAGGAGCCCGACAGCACGCAGGATCTGTCCCGCGAGTCGATTGCTCCTCTGGAGATCCTCGAGACCGTCGCCAGCGACTGTGGCGACGAGGCCATGCAGCGGGGGATCTCGATCGAGGTTCGGCCCGGTGCCGCTCGGGAGGTCTTCGTCAATCGGCAGCTGGTGATCCAGGCCATCACCAACCTGGTGGTGAACGCCCTTCGCTACAGCGAGAAGGGGTCCTCCGTCGAACTGGCCGCCCAGGCCACGGTGCGGGACTGCATCGATTTCACCGTCCGGGATACCGGCCCCGGGATCGCACCCGAGCACCTGCATCGGCTGTTCGAGCGTTTCTACCGGGTCGATAAGGGGCGTAGCCGGGAGATGGGGGGGACTGGGCTCGGGCTGGCGATCGTCAAGCATGTCGCCCAGGTCCACGGGGGCACGGTCGAGGTGGAGAG
>CAJWBW010000181.1:0-4167 GCA_913020415.1 uncultured Phycisphaerae bacterium
GGATTCGTGCTGCCGGGGGGCTACCGCGTCGGCGACGCATCGCATCTGGTGCAGGTCATCGCTCCCAACTACCGGTCGCCCGAACACGCAGGCCAGCGCTGGCCGGGAGACGACATGGCCGCCGCCCTGCTGCTGCTGGATACGATCAAGGACCGGGACTGGTACGAACAGATCGCAGCCATCGATCTCACGGAGTTCCGGGTCCGCCAGCAACTGGTTCTGGTGACCGATCTGGGCACCAGGATCATCTGGGGATCGATGCCGGGTCGAGAAACCCCCATGGAGGCCATGTCCTCGGACAAGATTCAGCGACTCGAGTGGTTCCATACCCACCACGGCCGGGTCGATCAGCACCACCGGGGAATCATCGACGTCACCGATGCTGGCATCGTGACCAAGCGATAGGCCGCCTTTTGCGGCATTTTGACCCCAAAAACAACGCCCGAAGTGGTGCAAACCGTTGAAATCACTGCGGTTGGGGGTAGAGTATCGATGGAACAAGGGCTCGATTGGGCCTCGGAAGGAAGATAGATGCCTCGTAGATCGATCATGGCACCAGGGCTGTTCGCCCTGCTGACCGGCTCCGTGGTGGGATTCCCACTGCAGTCGGCCGATGCTTCGCGCATCCTGATCCAGGGACCGGGCATCGAGGTCGAACTCCAGGCCGGAAGCATGTTCGGAACCCTCGATGACGGCGTCGGGATCTTTTCCGCCGATGACCTCGAGTTCATGCAGCAGGAACTCGCCGCCGACGGCATCCAGACCGGTGGTCACATTTCACTTCTGCTGGCCGACACCGGCAACGGACTCGCTCTGATCAACCTGTTCGACGGCTCGACCATTCCCGCCCGAGGTCTGAACGATACGACGCTCGGCTTCAACAGCATCGCCGGGAACGAAGTCGATCGGCATTGGAACAACGATGCCGGCGGATCGGTCAGTTGGTTCGATTTCGGTCTCACCCAGATGGTCGACGGCCAGTTCGAATGGCAGAGCGGTGTGAGTTCGCAGGGATTCGCCTGGTCGAACATGCAGGAAGGCGATGCCGGCACCGTGAGCTTCGTCAACCTCGGGCTCGATCAGCTGATGCCGGAGATGCTGTTCCAGTTCATCACCTTCGACGGTGGCGCGTGGGAAGTCGCCGCGACCGGTGACTTCGAAGACGGATCGTCCCAGTTCAATCTCAGCTACTTCGTCACCAGTGTGCCCGGACCGGCGACCATGGCGGTGCTTGGTCTTGCGGGATTCCGCAGACGTCGTCGCCGCTGAATCCCGGACTCAGGAACACCCTCCCCAGGAACCGATCACGATGAGCAGATCGTCGACTCCGACGAATCCATCGTCGTCGACATCGGCACTGCAGACCCCTCCGCAGGCCCACTGACCGATCACGAGCAGGAGATCGTCCACGCCGACGATGCCGTCTTCGTCGACATCACCGTCACATGGCTCCGTGACGCAGGCGTCGGCAGTGCACGTGGTGTCCATGCCCAGCCAGAGAGCTCCGAACGCCAGGCAGATGCCCTCCTCGAGTTCGGTGCACGTACCCGACGCGAAGCAGCAGGCCCCGAGGGGCTGCGGGCAGTCGGCGGCCGAGCATGTCGTCCCGTCCCCCTGGAAGGTGCCGCCCCCCAGTTCGCACACCTCGGGATTCACCGCATCCACACAGGTTCCGTCAGGCAGGCAGCACGAGCCCACGGGGAAGCAGGTGAAGTCGGAGCATGACTCCGAGCCGTAGAACAGACCGCCACCCAGGCTGCAGAGCTCGGCGTCGACCTGAATGCACTCGCCGGTGGCCTCCACGCAGCAAGCACCCGTCGGAGCAGGACAATCCACGTCGGCACACGCCACCGCATCCCCCTGGTAGCTGCCTCCGACGGTATCGCATTCCGCCTCGGTGAAGCCGTCCGTACAGGTGCCGTTTCCACGGCAGCAGGCACCGGTGACCGGAGCGCAGCCCTGCGGGGTGACCGTGGCCCGCATGACCCAGTCACCGCTGGGACGACAGATGACCGGAAGAGACTGGAAGTTCAGCCAGCCCTGACCGCAGAGGCAGAACGGGCCGGTGACGAGATCGAGCCAGTTGCCCGAAGACACGTCCAGACCACTGGTATCGGTGCACGGAAATGCGTTGTTGTTCTGATTCGGCGCCTCGAGACACGGCGAACCGGGATCGTTGTGCTGATCGACGCGGACTCCGATGGTGAATCCCTGCGTTCCATCGTCATCGATGAAGATCTGTTCGGGATCCTGGGGATCCACCAGAAACTGAAGGATCGTACCGGTGGTTCCGGGAGGCATCACCAGATGCGGCAGGACGATGTCGTCGGAGGAGAACTCCGCGACCAGTCCACCGGTGTCCGGGGTCCCCCGATAGATCCGGACCGTCCATTGCGTCGTGGTCTGACCGATTGCATTCGAGGTGGCGAAGAGCACCTCGAAGAGATCCAGCCGGAGCGGAAACTGGTCGGCGTCCACCGTGTAGTAGCCGGCCGCGGTCTCGCCTTGTGCGAAGCCCGCCTGCACGATGTATTCGCCGGGGCCCCAGTCCGAATCGGAATGGGTGAGGATTTCATCGGGGCAGGCACCCCGAAGTGTGGTCGGGGCGGTGCGGACTTCCACTTCACCGGCTTCGACCGCGACATCAGACGTCCGGCTGGAAAGCAACGAGGGTCGCAGGACGATCTGCTGCACGGTCACAGTGTCCAGCTTCTGCAGAACGGGTTCTCGAATCTCCTGCGCTGCGACAGGAACGGAGAGCAGCAGCAGTGAGGCGGCAATGAGCCAGTCAGGGCGTGTCTTCACGGGAAATCCTCCATGTTTCATTGTGATGGAGAACCCAATCAAGTCAATCGACAAACTTGTCCAGAACGCCCACACAGGTCGTTACGAGGGTTTTTTTACCCGCCGCCCCGCCCGGATCGCTTCGGTTCCCGCAGAAAGAGCGAAAGCAGGAAGGCCACGAGCATGGTGATGGGCAGCAGGACGAAGGCGGTCCGAAAGTCACCGGACCCGTAGGTCGGGTCCTTCGCCCCCCCCGCTTCGACGTCCAGCAGGACACCGACCACCCATTGACCGATGCCGGCAAAGAGCATCTGGGTGAAGTTCACGAACGTGAGCGCGGTCCCCCTGGCGTAGCAGGGGTTCTGATCCATCGCCAGCGGAAAGGCCAGCACCATGACGCTCACCACCAGCCCCACCAGCAGCAGGATCAGGATCAGCATGACCTCGTGTCCGGGGTCGAGCATCAACAGCAGACCGGTCGAAAGGACGCCCAGAGCGGCGAAGATACGGAAGAAGACCACGCGCCGCCCGAGATGATCGGACAACCACCCCAGGCAGGGACCACCGACGGCAAGTCCGACGAAGATGATGGAGACGAGACCACCGGCCTGCGAGTCATCGATGCCCAGCACCGTGTTCAGATAGCGAAAGCCCCAGAGCGCTGCGAACGTCCCCATGGGAAGGTAGACCAGCCCCGTCACCAATCCCAACAACAGCGTCTGGCGATTGAGAAGCACCTGCTTGAGGCATGCAAGCATGCCGGGATGGGCCGCTTGCCCCGGGGCGTGTGAAGCATGCACGTGCTCCATGAACCACGCCGGTCTCCGGGGAATCAGCATGTACTGCATCCCCGCAAGGACCAGACCGACGACGGCGAATCCGTACATGACGTTGTGCCAACTGGTGCGGTCGACCAGAAACTGGAGCGTCGATTCGGCCACAATCGCACCGAGCATGCCGAGAGTCACGGTCAGGCCGGAGATGAGGGCGACTCGTCGTCCCGGAAACCAGATGGTGGCGACGTAGACCGCCCCCACGTAGGCGAAGGCCGAACCGAACCCCATCAGAAACCGGCCCGCTCCGAGTCCGTAGAGGGAACTCGCCAGAGCAAAGGAGACCGCCCCGACGGCACAGACGATCGCCGCGACGGTCAGGGGAAGCCGGGCTCCGAAGCGGTCCAGCAGCACCCCCACGGCGAGCTGCATCGGACCGTAGGCGTAGTAGTAGAAGCTCATGCTCAGACCAAGATCGCCTGCGGTGGTCCTCAGCTCATGCTGCAGCGGCCCTTCGATGACCGCGGGAAGCACCCGGATCATGAACTCGTACAGAAAGAAGACGGCGGGGATGCTCCATGCGATCCAGGCCCGGGCACGTCCTTCCGGA
>CAJWBW010000182.1:0-4156 GCA_913020415.1 uncultured Phycisphaerae bacterium
CGAGAGCACCCCGCCCGCGGACTGGTAGAGGCCGTAATTCATGAAGTCTGCTTTCCGCCGGCCCGTCGCTCGGCCTGGAGGGCCATGTGGATCGCGGTGGCCAGTCGGGCCTTGCGGATCAGCTCCTCGGCCAGAGTTCGACCGTCGGCGTTCGTCTTCGCATCGGAACCACGAAGCCGTCGAATCGGTGCATTCAGTTCATCCCGCATGTGGGCCTCCTTGCCCTTGGTGAGGGGTCTCCTTGCTCCATGGCAACTTCCGTGCCGGCCTTTGGCACCGTGGAGAGCATGCTGAGGCCGTTCTGAACCACTCAAACCCTGTTCATTCGTGCGCCAGGGCCCATGGAAGCGCAATAATTGCCGATTCAAGCGGCTGGACCAGCCCGCATTTGTGGCACCGGACGTTTCCGCTGGTCGATAAATGGATCGCACGTTTGCGATGCCGCTGGTCCACCGAGGCCGCGAGAATGGTCGAATACACGATCCACGACGGATCGGAGGCCGATCCGGACTGCTGCCCGTCCATCAACGGGACTCACCAGCATGGCCGGTCTCGATTCATCCTTGGTCAACTCGGCTGGCCGTGCAGACGTGCTCCGGCAACGTTCGATCCTGCTCCGTGCATCGGCAACTGCAGGCTGACCATCACCTTCGACCGGCTGCGATCATGCCGGTGATCACCACCCTCGAGCGACATGACCTCGACGAATCACTTCGACCAACCGGTTCGCGAGTTCCTGACCTACCTCCAGGTGGAGGCCGGTCTGGCGTCGGCCACCCTGTCCGCCTACGCATCCGATCTTGCGGCAATGGTGCAGGGTCTGCTCGATCGGGGAGTCGCTGTTCCGGGTGACGTCGATCCGCGGCATCTGGCCGAACATGTCCAGTTCCTGCACCGCGATCGCGGCCTTCAGCCCAGCAGCATTGCCCGCCACCTGTCGACGATGCGCATGTTCTTTCGATACCTCGAAGGATCGGGAATGGTCGAAGCCAATCCCACTGCGCCGCTGTCGACCCCGACACGATGGAAGCGCCTGCCCGGCGTCCTGACTCCAAAGCAGATGAGGTCGCTCCTCGAGGCCGCCGACGAGACATCCGGTCGACTCTGGCGACGTGACCGTGCCATGCTGGAACTCATGTACGCCGCAGGACTCCGGGCGTCCGAAGTCGCGGGTCTGCAGCTGGACGGATACGACGAACGCATCGCGGTGCTGCGGGTCATGGGGAAGGGAAGCAAGGAGCGGCTCGTTCCCGTCGGCGAACCGGCCCGGAACGCAGTGGCCGCCTATCTCGAGACGCTGCGACCCGACCTGGCGAGATTCGAGGATGGTCGCGATCAGGGGCATCTGCTGCTCTCGAACACCGGACGTCCGCTGGAGCGTGTCGCCGTCTGGCAGATCGTGCGACGTCTGGCGGCCCGGGCGGGCATCGAGCAGGCGCATCCCCACATGCTTCGACACAGTTTCGCAACCCACATGCTTGTCGGTGGGGCGGATCTTCGGGTGGTACAGGAACTCCTGGGTCACGAGGACATCGGTACGACGCAGATCTACACGCACGTGGATCACTCACGCTTGCGTGAGGTGGTCAAGTCGCATCACCCTCGTCCTTGAACCGGTTCTCCCGGTATCATCCGGTGTCCATGCGCGTCACCGCAGTCATCATGACTCTGTTGATCACGGCTTCGTCCCCGGCCCGTCCCGTGGACCCGGAGCACCTGATCGATCCGTTCGTGACCCGCAGTGCGTACGAGTCCTACTGCCGTCAGATCGCGGTCGGCGAGGACGAGAGCGAGATCACCAGACTGCTCTACGAGGACTACGTCCAGCAGCTGGTGGAGCTGCAGGCGGCGTCGGAACAACGTGCCGTGGCCGCGGGCGCAGATCGACTCGCCGAAGCCTACGAGGGGCGGGGGTTCATGAGTTCACAGGAACTTCGCGCGACCCGGATCGCGGTCCAGCGCAGCTACACGAAGAACTGGCCCGACACCGATCGACTGTTCGATGAACTCGTGGAAGGCACCTCCGCCATGGTCAGCGCGCCGGAGCAGGATCGGCTGGATCGTGCCCTCGGTGACCTTCGACGGCGAATCGTGCTGGAATCGATCCGCCGCAACGGGCAGGACCGGACCTACGCCGGAGACGGTCTGGACGTGATCGAGCTGCTGCGCAAGGAGGAGCTCGATGGTCTTCCGTCGCTGCAGGACGTGATCGATCAGTACGCCACCCGTGTCAACGGGCATGTCGCATCGTCCGCCGCCGCCGAGCGGTCGTCTCAGGTGGAGGGACGCATCGCGCGGATCGGTCGGGACCGGGATGCATCCATGGAGATCATGCGCGGGCGGGTCGATCGCTGGCGCGTGCTGCAAGGGCTGAACGAATGGGCGATCGACACGATCGCCTACGTGCTCGATTCCGAGCGGGGGCCGGAGTCGGCGGTGGCGTGGCGGACCCGTACTCGAGCCGAATACTTTCCATGGCTTCACAGGAAGGACCAGGCTGAACGCATCCACGGCTGGGTGGTTCGGAACGCCGAGGAGCCGGTCCGGAACGAGGTGAATGCGATCATGGATTCGTATCTTCCCCGCCGCGACGTGCTTCGGCAGGAGTTCGAGGCGCTTCTGATTCGGGCCCGATCCGAGCACGGGGTCGTTCTCGGTGACAGCGTGCTGGAGTCCGATCCCGAGAGCGCCGAACTCAGGGCATCCCACCTTCGGCTGACCGGTGAACTGAGCCTGCTCGAATCGAGAACAGTGGAACAGCTTGAGTCGCACCTCACACCGGGACAGCGGGCCGCGGCCCGTCGTTCATCCGTCGACTGAGGCACCGTCTCCGTAGTGCGTGTCGAGCACCCGTCGCCAGTCCTCGATCGACGAGACGGTGATGAACTCGCGTCGCACCGATTGCGGATCGGGATGGTGGACTGAGAACTTGATCCCGAACTTCCGCATCATCCGTGCACCTCCGCGTTCACCGTGGAGAGCGATGACGAGATCGAAATGATCAAGCAGGGCGTTCCGTTGCTGCAGAAGCGTGGGGGGGGTGGGCTCCTCGCCGGCCATGAGCTGTCGAGCCTGGCGGAAGATCCACGGATTTCCGATGCAGCCCCGAGCGACCGAGACGGCCTGGACCCCGGTCACCTCCAGCATCAGAAAGATGTCCTCGACGGTCCAGATGTCTCCACTTCCGAAGATGACCCGGTCCGGATACCTGCGGACCAGATCGGTGAGGAACGACCACCGTCCGGGTCCCTTGTACTTCTGCACGACGGTACGGCAGTGCACCGTGGTCCACGCGCAGCCGAGGTCGTACGCACCCTCGAAGATCCGATGGAAGGCGTGTTCCATGTCGGGACCCTCGTCGAATCCCCGGCGGATCTTGACGGTCACCGGAATGTCGCGTGGAACCGCATCGCGTACGGCGGCCAGCACTTCGAGTGCCTCGTCCGGTGCGAGCAGGAAGTGTCCTCCGCGCTTGCGTTTGCGGATCTTCTTCACCGGGCACGCCAGATTCACATCGATCACGTCGTAGCGCATGTCGGCGAGCATTGCCGCCGCCCGCGCCATCTGCTCGGGTTCGGTGCCCATGATCTGGCCCGCGATGGGATGGTCATCGAATCCGGCCAGTCGATTCTCGTGTGGATCACCCAGTCCGCACTCCTCGGCGAGGAGGTCCGGATCCTCCCGGGTCCGTCCCTTGCCGCCGTTGAGCAGGGTGATGTCCAGGAGTGCCTCCGTGATGCAGTAGGGGCATCCGTGTCGCCGGGCGATGAGCCGCATGGCACCATCTGAATAGCCCGCCAGACCGGCCTGGAAGAACGGTGCGTCGAACGCCGGAATCACCTTCTGGATCCGCGGGTCGACCCGGGTCGACCGGGCGATCTCCTGCACCGATCTGGTGACGGGATGATTCACGATTCCGGTTGGTTCCATTTCGACGGACATGACCCATCAGTTTCGCATGGACCAGGGCCCGGCACAACAGTGGATTTGAGGATCACGGCCACGTGGAGCCGTACTCCGGTCCCGCCCCCCGAGCGAACACGTACAATGCCGCCATGATCACGCGATGCGTCCCGTTCCTGGTTCTGCTTCTGGTCTGCTGCGGCTGCAGTCGAAGCAACTTCGATCCTGAGCTCGCGACCCGTTCCTACCCCTT
>CAJWBW010000183.1:0-4152 GCA_913020415.1 uncultured Phycisphaerae bacterium
GCGATCCGGAATCCGTCGTCGGTGCTGACGACGGCCTCGAGCCGCGCCTCGCCGTCCTCGGTCACGGGGTCGGCGATCAGCACGCAGAGTCCGGGTTTCTCTCCGCGTCCCACCCGGCCGCGGAGCTGGTGCAGCTGGGCGAGCCCGAATCGGTCCGCCTGCTCGATCACGATCATGGTTGCATTGGGAACGTCGATGCCCACTTCGATCACCGTCGTGGCCACGAGGACATCGATGGCTCCGTCGCGAAACCGCTCCATGATCGCCTCGCGTTCGTCACGATCCATTCGTCCGTGCATCGATTCGAGGCGACAGCCCGAGAGGGTGCCCGATTGCAGTTCGGACATGTGGGTTCCGATGTCCTTGAGCAGGCTCTCCGATTCATCGATGACCGGAACGACCACGAAGCCCTGTTCGCCCCGGGCGACCCGCTGCGCGAGTTCGGCGTAGATGGTGTCTCCGTCGTCGCCGTTGACGTGTCGGGTGGAGACCGGAGACCGGCCGGGGAGGCGACCGTGGATCGTCGAGACATCCAGATCACCGAAGATCGTCAGCGACAGGGTGCGTGGAATCGGAGTCGCCGTCATGACCAGCTGGTGGGGGACGTCGTCGGTGCCCGGTCGTCCCTGCCGCAGCACCGCACGCTGGTGCACCCCGAAGCGGTGCTGCTCGTCGATGATGGCCACGGCGAGATTGCGGAACTCGACGCCCTTGGAGAGCAGGGCGTGCGTGCCGATGACGATGTCCAGTTCGCCGGCGGCCATCGCTTCGAGGCATCGTTTCCGTTCCCGGGCGGCCATGGAACCCGTCAGCAGGGCGAGTCGAACGCGGGAGCCCTCAAGCATGCGTTCGATGCTCATGGCGTGCTGTTCGGCCAACAGCTCCGTCGGAGCCAGCAGGGTGGCCTGGTGTCCGGCCGCGACCGCCATCAACATGGCCTGCAGGCCGACGACGGTCTTGCCGGCGCCGACGTCGCCCTGCAGCAGCCGATTCATGGGTACCCCGCGCTGCAGATCGCCGGCGATCTCGGAGACCACCTCCTGCTGGTTGGGGGTCAGCGTGAACGGGATTCTGGCCGCCATGCGTTCCTGCAGTTCGTCGGTCAGGGGCAGGGCGGGAGCGTGCAGCGTCTTGATGCGGTGGTACCGCTTCATCATCACGCCGAGCTGGAGCAGCAGCAGTTCATCGAACGCGATCCGACGTCGGGCGGCCTTGACGGCATCGCGGTCCGACGGTCGGTGCAGGATCCGGTAGGCCTCGTCGAGGCGAAGCAGGCCCCGCTCGCGACGGTAGTCGTCGGGCAGATGGTCCACGAGCAGCTCGACCGCCTCGTCGAGGATGGCCTCCGTGGCGCGAGCGATCATCATCGAGGAGACCTGCTCGGAGGCGGAATAGACCGGCAGCAGTCGGGAGTCTCCGGTGGGTGCGGGGGCATCGGGGTCGTCATGCTCCCAGCGCGGGTTGGCCATCTGCAGGGTCGAACCGTGCAGTCGCACCTTGCCGGCGACCCGCAGCACCTGGCCGGGATGGATCCGTCGCTGCAGCCACGGTTGATTGAAGAAGACGACCTCGAGTCGTCCCGTGTCGTCCTCCAGCTGGATTTCGACACGCGGCTTCCGGCCGAACCCCCGTTTCACCCGTGCAACCTCCCCGCGGGTGGAGACCTGCACATCCGAACTGCCCTGGGGTCCGACCAGTTCCGAGAGCGCGTTGATGGAGAGCTCCGCCTCCTCCTGCTCGTAGCGATGGGGCAGGTGCACCAGAAGGTCCGCCACGCACCGCAGCCCCATGCTGCGGAAGGCTTCGGCGTGGCGTTTTCCGATGTGCGGAAGCTCCAGCACGTCGGTGGTCAGGGTCAGGGTGGACTCGGTCATCGTTGCTACAGCGTACCGGCGGCGGCCGGCTGTCGTAGGATGGTGGCATGGCGCAACTCCCACTGGGCTGGAATCCCGGCGAGTCGACGGCCCGCCCGCGGCGGACCCCGCCGTCCGATGAGCCACTGACCGTCTCGCAGCTGTCGACGAGCATCGTCGAGGCGCTCGAGACCCTTCCGTCCACCCTGCGGGTGAAGGGGGAGATCAGCAATCTGTCCACGCGCCGCCACTGGTACTTCTCACTGAAGGACGAGCAGTCCCTCATCGGATGCGTGATGTGGTCCTCCCGCACCCGCGGCGTCGAGACGGTTCCCGCCGACGGGGACGAGGTCGAGGTCTCCGGGCACATCGCCCACTACGCGCCGCAGGGAAGGACCCAGTTCATCGTCGAACGACTGCGTCCCGCCGGAGCCGGAGTTCTGCGGGCACGATTCGAGGCGCTCTGCGCCGAACTTCGGGAGGCCGGCTGGTTCGACGAGGAACGGAAGCTGCCGCTGCCGATCCTGCCGCGTCGCATTGCCGTCGTGACCTCCGCCACCTCCGCCGCATTGACGGATGTCATTCGTACCGCGCGTGAGCGATGTCCTTCGGTCGCTCTGCTGGTCGTGGACGTGCGGGTCCAGGGAGACGATGCCGCCACGCAGGTCGCCGAAGCGATCCGGCGTGTCGACGCGGACCGCGATCGACTCGGGGTGGATGCGATTCTCGTAACGCGGGGGGGTGGATCACCGGAGGACCTGCAGGCATTCAACGAACGGGAGGTGGCCGAAGCGGTGCATCGCTGCCGCCTCCCCCTGGTGGCGGCGATCGGCCACGAATCGGATACGTCCATCATCGAACTGGTCGCGGATCGCAGGGCATCCACGCCGACCCAGGCCGTGATGCACCTGCTTCCCGACACCAACGAGCTTCGGCAGCAGCTCGACGATCGGGCCGGTCGACTGCGTCTGCTGGCCACGCAGCGGATCCGTTTGCAGTCGGATCGGATCGCACGCGTGCGGGATCGATTGGAGCGTGCGGTCGAGTTCGGCGTGCAGGTGCGAAGGACGACTCTTCAGCGTCATGCGGCCGGACTGGCCACGCGGCGTCCCGACGTGCTGCTGCAGCAGCGTCGTTCGAGACTGCAGTCCATCTCCCAGTCGTTCCGCTCCGGCGTCCGACGACGGCTGGATGCGGCCCGAAACCGCCTGGACGAGATGGCACGCGGCCTGCCCCGGAGTCTTGAGCATGACGTGACCCGCAAGCGCGGCCGGATCGATTCCCTCGATCGGACTCTGCAGGCATTGGGGCCGATGTCGGTGCTCGAGCGCGGGTTCTCCATGACCACCGACGGAACCGGAGCGGTCGTTCGCACGGTCGAATCCCTCGAGCCGGGCGAGCGGCTGGTCACGCATCTGATCGACGGGCGAATCGAGGTTCGAATCGAGTCGGTCGACAGGTCTGGTACAGTGGAGCCCTGATGCCCACCAAGAAAAAGACAACCGAGCCAGATGTGTCGAAGCTGAGCTTCGAGGCGGCATCCGCCGAACTGGAGCAGATCCTCCAGAAGATCGATTCCGGCGACCTGGGGCTGGAGGATGCAATGGCCCTTCATCGTCGTGGCCAGCTTCTGCTGGCCCACTGCCGGTCCCTGCTCGACCGGGCCGATCAGGAACTCAAGGAAGTTTCACTCGACGATCTCGAGCCGGCCGACGACGCCGACTGAGCCGGTCGAATCGACACCACGAGGGTCCGCCTGGCCATGCTGCTAGCCGATCTGAACTCGACGACCCTCCTGACCCATCTGCCGTGGGTCGTCTTCGTGTTCTGCCTCGGTGCCTGTGTGGGGAGCTTCGTGAACGTGGTGGTGCACCGGCTGCCCCGTGGAATGAGTCTCTCGGTCCCTCCCAGCCGTTGTGAACGCTGCGGCGCACGACTTCGCTTCTTTCGAGAAAACCTGCCGATACTCGGTTGGCTGCTCCTGCGGGGGCGGTGCCGCTACTGTCGCCAATCATTCAGTGCCGGCTACATGTTCGTCGAGCTGGGCATGGCGCTGCTCTTCGTGTTTCTCTACGTCGTACTCTTCTGGGTCTCGTGGCGGACGCCGTGGTTGGGAAGCATCGGAGGCGAGTGGTGGAGCATGCAGTCCTTCGCCAGGGCCTGGCCCGCGTACGTCCTGCTGAGCTTCCTGATGGCGAGCCTGTGGGCCATGACGGTCATCGACGCGCGGACCTTCACGATTCCGATACAGATTCCGATGTTCATCACGGTTCTGGCCTTCATCCTGTGGCCGGTCCAG
>CAJWBW010000184.1:0-4149 GCA_913020415.1 uncultured Phycisphaerae bacterium
GAGGGCATACGCAAGGTACGGCCCCATGGTGGCGGCCATGAAGATCGTGAACGAGGAGAGGCAGGCCACGGGGAAGCTCAGGAACGTCGCGCAGAATATGGAAAGCCCCGCAAGGAATCCCAGCTTGATGAGCATCACGATCATGGCACGTAGGAAGTTGGCTTCGAATCCGCCGACCTTGTAGAGGATCTCGAGGTCCTCCTCGTCGAAGTAGATCTGGGCCTGCCCTTCGAAGGACCGCATCTGCGTGAAGTTCACGATGGTCACCGAGATCGTGCCGTCCGGCCGTACGAACGAGGGCGGGAACGTCACGAAGTGCGACATGGTCGGTACGTACTCCTTGACCATCATCGTCTGGGGGTCGCCGTTGAACATGAATCCGCAGGTGAAGACGTCCGACGTCTCGGAGCCGCCGATCAGGAATCGGTACCGGAGCGTCAGGGGTGAAACCGTCCCCACGGTCTCGGAGAGACCGGCGAACTCGAAGGTCCTCAGACCCGGCTCGCCCTCCCGTCCCGGAGGAACCATTCGGCGGGTGAAGTCGAGATCCCGTTCGAACTGACGCCGAAGTCGACGTTCGAGGTAGGCGGGAATCTCCTCCTGCCCCTCACGCAGCGGATCGTTCTCGAAGGCGTCCAGGATGTACTGCTGCAGCAGTTCCTCGGGAATCGGCGGATAGATCGGAAGATCCGTGCGTCGTGCGGTGAGGCCCTCCTCGCTGACCGCAAGCCGATCCAGATCCCCCTGCATGCCCTCGGCGACGTCGGTGGTGCGGAGATACTGGATGTACATGAACGTGGAGATGCCGGCGATGAAGATCACCACGGCATTGAGCAGCAGGATGCCCAGCCATTTGCCGAGGATGTAACGGAACTTGCCGACCGGCTTGCACATGATCTGCCAGATCTGGCGGTCGCGGATCTCGAAGGCGACCGTCGCACACCCCAGGACGATGGTCATGCAGGCGCAGAACACGAAGGTCATGCCCACGCTGCGGCTGATGAAGGTCTGGACACGATGACGCAGTGGTGAATCGGGATCCAGCCAGAACGGCAGCATGGGCAGCAGAGCCAGGAGGGCCACGATGAAAATGAGCGAGATGCGGCTTCGCGAGGCCTCCTTGATCACGGTGTGCGCGATCGCAAGCACCTGACGCGGCGAACTGATCAGGATCGAGACCAGTCGCACCAGAAGCACGAAGCTGAACAGCAGCAGACCGAAGCCCCCCACCGCGAACATGAGGTTGCGACTTCCCAGCCACGAGGCGAGCAGCACCGCGCAGGTCGTTCCGAGACAGGTCAGCAGGAACGGATACAGCAGGGACATCCAGATGATCAGCAGCAGCCAGGCCGAACTGGTCACGTAGAAGATCCAGGTGGTCGTCGGCTGCTGGAGGAGCCAGATCGGTGCCCAGTCCGGGATGGTGTCCTTGAGCAGCATCACGATCGTGAATCGAAGGTCCACCAGCTTGCCGTCGTCGTCGTACAGCGTGGCCAGCAGCTCCGGATCGATGGTCCGCACCACGCCGTCGATCTTCACCGATCCGGTTTCCCGGAGCGTGTCGGAGAAGCGCTGCCCCTCCGGACCCGCGAAGGAGTTGACGATGCCCCGCGCCGACGAGTCGTAGGTGTAGCTCGTGGACAGCAGCGGCACGAAGTAGGCCGTGGTGCCGGCAACCGCCAGTATGGAACACAGCACCCGGATCCAGAGGCGGCTCTGGAGCGCAGTCAAGGCCCGGTGCAGTCGTCGCAGTGCGTTCATGCGCCCGGTTCACCCTCGTCGTCGGAGGATCCGACTCCTTCGATCAGATCGTCGATCATCGACTGATCGACGCGGGGGCGTTCGACCGTCCGCGAGACTTCCGTTCCCTTGGACTCCGCCTCGGGTGCCGCGGTGGTGAGCCCTTCGACCACCTTGTCGGTGGTCTCCTTCTGGACCTCCGCCCGGGTGGTCTCCTTGACCTCGGTGGCACGGACCGGCGTGGAATCGATCGTGTCGCTGGTGAGGGACTCGATCAGTTCTTCACCCTCTCCCTGCGCCCGGAGGAAGCCGGCGGTCTGCCCGCTCTCGGTCGCCCCCGCCGTCTCGATGTGCTCGCGTCGTGCCTGCTCCACGATGTCGAGGAAGAGATCCTCGAGACGCTGCCGGGGCTGGCTGACCTTCTCGATGGCGATGCCTTCCGACTCGCGGATGACCGCCTCCACACGCTGAATGGTCTCCTCCTTCAGACGCGGGGACTGGATGATCGTGCGTCCGGTGTCCTCCAGGAGCTGTTCGACGCTGCCCTCGGCACGGATGGTGCCGCCGTACAGCATCACCATCCGGTCGCAGACATCCTGGACGTCCGAGAGAAGGTGGGAACTGAGCAGGATGGTCTTGTTGCGGGACCGCAGGTTCAACAGCAGGTCCTTCACCTGCTTGGTGCCGATCGGATCCAACCCCGAGGTCGGCTCGTCGAGAATCAGGAACTCTGGATCGTTGATCAGCGCCTGGGCGATGCCGATGCGACGCGCCATGCCCTTCGAGAACTCACCGATGGGCCGGTGCGCCACATGGCTGAGACCGACCATCTCCAGAAGCTCTTCGATCCGATTCCGGCGGGTGGCCCGATCGAGTCCGAAGAGACGACCGTAGTAGTCAAGCGTCTCCTGCGGATTCAGATACCGGTAGAGGTAGGACTCCTCGGGCAGGAAGCCGATGTGCTTCTTCACCGTCACGTCGGACGGCGTCCGGCCGAAGACCGTCAGCTGCCCCGACGTCTTGTGGAGCAGACCGAGGATCATCTTGATCGTGGTGCTCTTTCCGGATCCGTTTGGCCCCAGCAGGCCGAAGATCTCTCCGGGATGGATCTCGAAGTCGATGTGGTCCACGGCCAGCGCCTTGGTCCGCATCCAGAAATCGCGGAAGACCTTTGTCAGGCCAACCGCCTCGACGATGGGGTTCGAGGATTGCTTCACCATGTGCGTCGGCACTCCGCCGGTAGTCGTTCTAGTTCTTGTCAAGATTCTCGGAACGGAGGCCCTTGATCCGGCCGGAGTCGTCGAACTCCAGCTGGCGACCGGCTCGGCCCGCCTCCTTCATTTCATCCACCCGCTTCAGCGTCGAGCCCAGCAGATCGAGATCACGGTAGGTCGCCTCGAGCTCACGCTGCTGCATTTCCGCCCGACGACGGATGTCCTTGACCGCCTGCAGCCCGGACAGATCCAGGGCCATCGAGCCCAACTGCCGAGGAACGTACATCACTTCCACGTCCCGGCGGTCCATGACGGTGCCGTAGACCTCCAGCCAGCGCTGGGCCACCACCAACTGGGGATGCTCGCGATAGGCGTCGAGCAGCCCGTCGAACCGACGCGCCTCGAGACCGATGCTGGTGTCGATGCTCGCCAGATACCCGTTGGCGCTGTTGATGTAGTTCGATGCCGTGCCCGCGACCTTGCTGCCGTCGAGGAACGCATTGATTCCCGCGAGAATGTCCCCTGCGTCGCTTGAATCGAGCTCCCACGCCTCTTCGTAGCGATCGATCAGTCCCGTCAGTTCCGAGTAGTACTCGCCGGCGGTCTTGATCAGCAGCTCGTCGGCCTTCTTCTGGGACGCCTGGATCTCCTGACGGGCCAGTTGGCGGTTGATCGTGAAGTCCTCGAACGACTTCTGGATGAACCGGGGGGGAAGGAACTTCTCCTCGAGCACCACATCGATCACCCGGATGCCGCTGCGGGCACTGTCCAGCGTGGACTGGACGTCCTGCTTGAGCATCGCCCGGATCTCCTCGGTGGACAGCTCCTCACGGAGCTCCTGGAGGGTATGGCGGGCCGCCACGTGGATGACCGCACGCTGCAGTGCCAACTGGACCATCTGGCGGGGAGCGTTGGCGGGCAGCTCCTCGATGAACTCGACGACATCCGCGACTTCGTACTGGGCCTTCACCTCGACGTGAGCCAGCTCACCACCCTCGACGATCACCGAGCCGTCACGCCCGGGAATGAGGCCTTGATTGGCCTGGGCGTTCTGAATCGCATCCTCCTCGTTGATCGCACCGCCGGTCGAGGCCTGGAAGACCCGGCCGTCCGTCACGGTCCGCGGCTCGGTGGGAACGACCACGAATCCTCCCACCGGCGGAGGCCAGTTCATGTGGAATCCGGGGCCCAGCCC
>CAJWBW010000185.1:0-4087 GCA_913020415.1 uncultured Phycisphaerae bacterium
TGATTTCGTCGGAGACACCCTCGAGCCGGACGGCGGCCGCCAATGCTCGGTCGTACCACCGCCGGCGCATCTCGTCCGGAAAGCCGCGTTGCAGAGCAAGATCACGGTACGCAAGCGCGGCGTCCACGTTCTCCTCCATGAGCAGCACCGTCATCTCGTCGACCATCTCCAGCACGCCGTCCCGGCATGCCACCGACGCATCGATCTGCTTGAGCCACGCCGCTGCGTACGGCGCAATGACCGCATCCCAGCGATCATCCGGGACGAACGCTTCACCGTCGTACTGATCGATGGCCCGGCGGGCATCGACCATCATCCGGATGCCCGCGATCTCACGATCGATCGCCGACTCCATCCGCCGATTCGAGAGCTGGGCGAGGACGGGATCCATTGCCGTCAGCAACGCGCCGACCGACGATGGCAGCTCGGCCATGGCGTCGGCGGCGGAACGGGGATCGATGCGCTCACCCCCCAGTCGCGCCAGCCGCAGTCCGGATGCGAATCGAAGCTGCTGCATCACCGCGTCCAGCTCGGCGGACCGCCCCGCATCCTCGCCCTCGACGATGGTCAGACGAAGCGTCTCGAGCACGTCGGCCCGGATCGCGTCACGCTGCTGCTGCAGTCCCGTCGCCAATCGATAGAGGTCCTGGGGGGTCACGTCCTCCCCCGCCTCCTCCATTCCCTCGATGGCGAGGACCAGTCGTTCCCGAAGTCGGCTCATGTTCTCGTCGAGGGAATCGAGACCGCCCTCGAGTTCACGAACCCACTCCTGGGCCAGCGCCCGGGACTTCTCCCGACCCTCCTCCGACTCGGCTCCCTGCTTGGCAACCGCCTGCCGGGCGTAGTCCTCCAGACGCTCCTCCATGGTGTCCATCGCCGCGGCCATGTCGATGTCCTGCGTCGACAGCTGCCGATCAAGTCGCGCCACCGCCTCGGCGAGATCCCGTCCGACCTGCGATCTCCGGTACCGCTGCAACGCCGCCACCAGGGGTTGCGAGATGAGTTCGTAGCTCCCGACGTAGTCGCGGAACACCAGTTCGACGATCTCCGAACGCTGGGAATCGAGATCCAGCGACTCCGTGATGAAGAGCCCGTCACGTTCGAGGAACTCCGGCTGAAGCAGTAGACGCGGGGCCCGCGGATCCGGCGGAATGAGACGCATGGTCTGGGACTTGGCGTCGTCCGCGACGACCTCCGCCTTGTCGGAGAGCAGGGTCTCCATTTCGCTCTGGAGCTTCTGCACTTCCATCGCCGAGCCCCAGATCGATCGGGCGTCCTCCTCGGTCATGGAACCGCTGAGCACGGCCGCCTTGAGCGAAGCCCCCAGCTGCCCCAGCTCCGATCCCCCACCCCCTTCGGGCTTGGCGGCCAGGACGTCGGCCGGAGAGACGAGCAGCAAGAAGACGAGGGCTATCAGGGTTCGCATGGAGATCTCCTGCCCAGATTCTAGAGTGTTCGCGACTCGAATTGTTCCCGCTGGATCCAACTTCCATCGGGCTGCTAGGATCGGACCACCCACCAGGAGCACACGGAATGCCTACTCTCTTCACGCCCGGCTTCACACCTGCTGTCCTGCTCGCCGCGTCCGGCATCGCATACGCATCGGTTGACGCTGCACCGCAACTGCCCGATGCGGGCTCACCCCCGCCGATGATCCTTGATCGGCTCGGCGAACACCGGCGTCCGATCACCACCGACTCCGAGGACGCACGCCGCTGGTTCGATCAGGGGCTCGCCCTCATGTACGGATACAACTTCGACGGGGCGATCCGCTCCTTCCGCCAGGCCACCGTGCACGATCCGAACTGCGCCATGGCCTGGTGGGGCATCGCCTACTCGGGCGGCCCGAACCAGAACAATCCCGGCATCGATGCTCCGAAGGACCAGTGGAGCTTCGCGGCGGCCCGGCGGGCGAACGAACTCAAGGAATACGAAACCGGTGCGAACCGGGCGCTGATCGAGGCCATCGCCCATCGGTACAACTTTCCCAAGCCGGAGGACCTCACGGAGCAGAATCAGGCCTACCTCGACGCGATGATCGAGGTGCGGGACCGTTTCCCCCTCGATCCCGACGTCGCCGTCTGGACCGCGGAAGCCATGATGGTCATGCAGCCCTGGGAGTACTGGACGCTGGACGGCGAACCGATCAAGCGAACGCCGGAGTTCCGCGCCATTCTCGAGAAGGTGATGCAACGGCATCCGAATCATCCCGCCGCCAACCACCTCTACATCCACACCATGGAGTCCTCGCCGTGGCCCGAGATCGCCGAGCCCGCCGCGGATCGACTGGTCACCCTGGTCCCTGCATCGGGCCATCTGGTGCACATGCCGTCGCACATCTGGATGCAGACGGGCCGCTACGACGATTCCGCCGACTGCAATCGAAGAGCTGCTGCTCTGGACGACTCCTGGTTCGAGGGCGATCCCGCTGCGGCCGAATACCGGTTCTACACGGCACACAATCGCCACTTCCTCGCCTTTGCCGCCACCATGCAGGGGCGAAAGCGGGAAGCGGTCGCAGCAGCCCGCGCCATCACCGAGGAAGTTCCTCCTCACCTCATGGAGGCGATGGCTTCCTTCAGTGACGGAGTCGCCGCCAGCAAGTGGCACGTCCTCGCCCGCTTCGGCATGTGGGAGGAGATCCTCGTCGAACCAGCCCCTCCGGAATGGGCCGCGGTCGGACAGTGCCTTCGCCACTATGCACGCGGCGTGGCCCTTGCCAACACCGATCGGATCGCCGAGGCCCGCGAGGAGCTTGCGGGCTTCGATGCCGCGGTGAAGCGGATCCCCGAAGGCGAATGGTGGCTGGGCAACCAGCCCGCCGTCGAGATCATGCCGCTGGCCAGACTGGTGCTTGAAGGTGAAATCGAGTTCAAGGCCGGCAATCGTGATCGCGGACTCGAACTGCTGGCGCAGGCCGTGGCGATCGAGGAGCGACTGGTCTACGCCGAGCCTGCCCCCTGGATGATGCCGGCCCGACACGCCTACGGCGCCCTGCTGATCGTCGACGGCCGCTATCAGGATGCGGAACGGGTGTACCTGCGCGATCTGGAGATCTTTCCGGCCAACGGCTGGGCGTTGCTGGGACTTCGCGACGCCCTGCGGGGACAGGGACGCACCGACGAATCCATCCGCATCGACGAGGCCTTTCGGAAGGCCTGGGCCAGTGCCGATGTCTTGCCTCCTGCATCCTGCTACTGTGGCACTCCGGTCGCATCTGCGGACTGAACCTCTACTCAAGTTTCTATTTTCAGAATGGCACACACCATGCGCAACGTATTACACATCATCGCGATCATGCTTTCCTGCACGTTCTTCACGAATCTCACGTACGCCGATGACATGAAGATGCCGTCCTCCATGGACGAGTTCGTCAACTGGCATCTGGATCGTGGAGCCTGCGGCACGTGGGTCGAAACCGGCGTCACCAAGGAGATGTGGGTCGGGATTCCCGCCGGACTCACCTACACCGGTACGAACACCATGCGCTACGAGCCGGGCACGGGACAGCTGGTGCACAGCTACCACATGGTGACCAACGACGGACGGGTCATCTCCACCGGATCCGGAATGATGGGCTGGGATGCCAAGAGCGGCGCACCGGTCGCCAGCTTCTCAGGCTACGACATGGGCAAGCCATACCACGGGAATTCCGTCCTCAAGGGCATGACGGACGACACCATCCATTGGGAGTACACCGAAGCGTCCCAGGGCAAGACCACGACGTACATCCAATCCGTCACCTACACGGGAATGAACACCCGCAGCAACTCCGTGCAACAGGGTGCCGATGGAACCCCCTGGGTCAGCCAGGCGGTCCGGGCCAACCCCGTCGGAGATCTGATGAAGGCCACCAAACTGGCGGGCACGTGGGACATGCCCCTTCCCGACGGACGAACCCTGCGCACCACCATCTCCTGGCTGGCCGACCAGCGGGTGCTCAAGCAGGAGTCGTTCTACACGGATGATGCCGGCCAGAGCATGGATCTCTACCTGATGTACTGGGATCCGGTCAACGATCACATCGCAACCATCTACCTCGACAACCACGGAACCGTCATCCACGGCAAGGTCGACTCCATCACGG
>CAJWBW010000186.1:0-4082 GCA_913020415.1 uncultured Phycisphaerae bacterium
TCTCGACGTTCATGTTCTCGATGCCGATCTCGAAGGAGAGTTCGTAGTCCTCGAAGAGCGCCTCGACGATGATCTGCTGGGTTTCGTCCAGCTCGAGCCCCTCGATGAAGATGATGAGATCCCGGGTGAAGAATTCCGGTTTCATGGCCTCCGTCAGGCCGGCGATCTGGGCCGAGGCAGCAGAGGGGGCGAACATGCCGCCCAGCACTGCAAGCAGCAGTCCCAGCAAACGTGATCGTGTCGGATGGTGAGTGGAACGCATCGACTTCATTCGGGCACCTCGGGTTCGTGACGTTCAATGATTCGTCCGGGTCCTTCCCGGTCTGGTGGCGGCATGGACGGAGATTCAACGCACCACCACGGAGAATATCGCATCCCAGTTTCCAAAATCGGTTTTTTGGGCCTCTCAAGGCCGCTTTCTTGCGGAAGATTGCGTTCCTGATCCCGGTTAGGACGCAAGGACGGTTCGTTGCTCGATCCGCTTCTCGGAGACCGTCTCGAGGATCCGATCCACGAAGATTCCCGGGGTGTGGATCCGGTCCGGATCGAGGTCGCCGGTGGGCACCAGCTGATCAACCTCCGCCACGGTCAGGGTCCCGCACATGGCCACCATCGGGTTGAAGTTCCGGGCGGTCTTGCTGAAGACGAGGTTGCCCGATTCGTCCCCGGTATCCGCCTTGACCAGAGCGAGATCGGCCCGGATTCCCCGTTCGAGGATGTATTCCTCGCCATCGAACGTTCTGCTCTCCTTGCCCTCGGCCACGATGGTGCCGACTCCGGTACGGGTGTAGAAGCCGGGGATGCCGGCACCGCCGGCACGCAGTCGTTCGGCGAGGGTGCCTTGGGGAGTGAACTCGAGTTCGAGCTCGTCGGCCATGAACTGCCGTTCGAACTCGGCGTTCTCACCGACGTAGGAACTGATCATCTTTCGAATCTGGCGGGTCTGCAGGAGCAGGCCCAGGCCCCAGTCGTCGACCCCGGCATTGTTGGAGACCACCGTTAGGTCCTTCACGCCGCTGTCGCGCAGGGCGATGATCAGTTGCTCGGGGATGCCGCAGAGGCCGAAGCCTCCGACGGCGATGGTCATGCCGTCGCGGACCACGTCCCGGAGGGCGTCCGCAGGAGATGTCTGGACTTTTTCCTTCATGGACGGATGATGACGAGTCCGGGCGAACTGTGCAACCACGGGCCGTGGTCGGCCCGAAACCGTCTACCGGAATCGAATCCACTTGACGAGTTCAAGCGGACTCGGGGCCTTGCCCTGCATGAGCACTCCGACCCGGAAGATTCGCGCGCACATCCACATCATCGCGAGGACGGCTGCGAAGCCCTCCACCAGAGCGACCGCGATCTGCCAGAAGGGGACGGGGTCGCCCGATGCGGTGACCCGGAGAATCATCACGAACGGAGTCAGCGGAGGGATGAAGCTTGTCGCCACGGCGAGGGTGCCGTTGGGGGATTCGGAGATCGGAACCCACAGGAACAGGGGAAGGATCAGCACGATCATCGCGGGGCCGATGAGCGACTGGGCATCGTGCAGATCGCTGACGGCGCTTCCGACACTGGCCATGATCGAAGCGATCATGAAGTAGGCCATCACGAAGAACAGGAGCAGGTAGACGATCATCATCGGTGGGATGAGGTCCGCCTGCGAAAGCGCGATGAGGGCGATGATTCCCAGTCCGCCGTACATGCAGAGCGTGATGAGGCTGACCATGGCCTGGCCGATGATCTTGCCGGACATGATCTCCATCGGACTGGCCGCACTGAGCAGCACTTCCATCACCTTGCTCGATTTCTCCTCGATGGTGGTCGTCAGGAGATAGTTGCCGCTCGTGAAGGTCGCGATCCAGACGAGGATCATGAATGCGATGGGAATGAGCCGCTTCGCCCATTCGTATTCACGCTTTTCGCCACCGTCCTCCTGGATCCGCTTGGTCACCGAACTCGGGGATCGCATCATGGCGCGCATCGTCGAATAGTCCACGCCGGCCGCGTTGACTCTGACTTCCACCACCGCGTCGGTGAGCAGGTCGTCGATGAACGACAGGTGACTGGGGGACAGTCCGGGCCGCACGAAGAATTCGATGGTGTTTGCGTTCGCGGACGGTTCGGCGTCGAGTATGCCTTCGTGCAATACCGCGACCGCGATGAGCTCCTGGTCCTGGACCCGCTGCTTGTAGGTGTCCAGCATCGGTCGTTCGCCGTGTTCGATCTTCAGTTCGTACTCCAGGGGGGGAATGCCGGAGGTGTTCAGCAGCGGGTCCGAGGCGGCCTGCCGGAGGGCATCCGGCATGTCGTTCATCGCCGCCTCCAGCGGTGGAGCGGTGCCCTGTCGCCGCTCGTCTCCATGGGCCAGTGTCTCGGCCTGGTACGCGACCTCCTGGCTTCCCACGACCACGAGCGTGCCGCGGAGCGGCTCCGATGCGGAGGCGAAGAGCATCGGGAGCACGATCATCAGCGGGAACATGACGATCGGCACGATGATCGAGCCGATGATGAACGCCTTGGTCAGCGCGGTGTACTTGAACTCCCTCCAGGTGATGGGCCAGATCCGGTTCATGCCGACTCCTCCGGCACCAGCTGGTCGTAGTGGGTCTCGTGCAGCCGGTCGCGTACCAGCATCACGAAC
This sequence comes from uncultured Phycisphaerae bacterium, assembly GCA_913020415.1. Taxonomy (GTDB): domain Bacteria; phylum Planctomycetota; class Phycisphaerae; order Phycisphaerales; family SM1A02; genus UBA854. Next base: position 2,633 of record CAJWBW010000186.1, read on the forward strand.
ACGTCGTCGAGGGTGGGTCTGCGGAGTCGAATCGAGCGCACCGGCGCCGCGTCGACGATGCGTCGCATCACCGCGTGGGGATCGGTGTGATCGTCGAGATGCAGTTCGATTCCTCCGGTGTCGGTGGCGGTCCGCCGGGCCACGCCATCGAGCTGATCCGGAACGGGATGGCCCGGGAGCGGGTCCACCTCGATCGTGCGGGGATCGAAGGTTCGATGGATGCCCTCCATGGTGTCGTCGAGAATCATCCGACCGCGGTCGATGAGCATGATTCGTTCGCAGAGCTGCTCGGCCTGATGGAGCACGTGGGTCGAGAAGATGATCGTCCTTCCCTGGGCGTGGAGCTCACGGATGATGGTGTTCATCAGTTCGGCGTTGACCGGATCGAGCCCTGAGAACGGTTCGTCGAAGATGAGCAGGTCCGGTTCGTGGATGATCGAGGCGATGAATTGGATCTTCTGCTGCATGCCCTTGGAGAGTTCCTCGCAGCGTTTTCGCTCGACGCGGCCCAGCTCCATCCGGTCCAGCCAGGTGGTGGCCGCCTGACCGGCGTCGTGGCCGCTCATGCCCTTGAGACGGCCGATGTAGCGAAGGAACTCCCCGACCCGCATCTTGCGGTACACGCCCCGTTCCTCGGGCAGGTAGCCGATGCGGTTCTTGGCGGCCAGCGCACTGCCGCCGAGCACGGAAATCGTTCCCCGATCGGGGTAGATGATCGACATGATCATGCGGATCGTGCTGCTCTTGCCGGCGCCGTTGGGGCCAAGGAAGCCCAGGAGACTGCCGCTGGGCACCTCGAACGACAGATCGTTCACCGCGTGCACGGTGCCGAATCGCTTGTCGACATGCTCGATGCGTATGGTCGGCTGGCTCATGGTTGCTCGGAGGCCGGAGTCGGTGTCGGAGTCGCGGCGGGTTGCGTCTTCACCAGTTCCTTGACGGCGGGAGGGAGTGCAAAGCGATCGGAGTCACCCTCGTTGATGCGGATCGCGTCGTAGGTGATCGTGATCACCTGCTCGCCCTGAATGAGCTTCACCCGGTGAAACAGCAGAATCTCCTCGACGGGTTTCCAGTCCTCCAGAACGATGTCGAGGTAGATCGGCGTGGCATCGGTCCCGGATTGGTTCAGGGGGGAATCGACCTCGATTCGAAAGCCGTTGATCAACCGGGTCTCGATGTCGAAGTAGGCGACGGTCGAACGTCGGTCGGCGGGGATCTTGACCGCCCAGCAGTTTCGCCCCAGGTATTCCTGCTTGCCGATGGTGTGCATCGCACCGGCATCCGCGGCCAGATGCAGGAGACGGCCCAGCCAATTGTTGGCCTTGACCCGCTCATTCAACTCGGCGGGGGTCAGGAGCATTGCCCGGCTGGGCGTGGTGTCCTGCTTCTGGTACTCCGCTTCCCACGAGGTGGTGCCATCGGATCCGAAGACCGTCGTCGATGCAATCTC
>CAJWBW010000187.1:0-4070 GCA_913020415.1 uncultured Phycisphaerae bacterium
CGTAGCGGTTGCGCCGGGCGGAATCCACGACCTCGGTCAGCAGCGGCGACTCGATCTTGGCCCGTTCGGTCTGGGGAATCGGACCCAGCGGGCTGACCGGGGCGCTGTCTCCGAACATGCCCCCCGGCGAGATCACGATCTCGCGGCAGGCGAGGGCAATGACGGTTCCTGCGGAAAAGGCGTGGGGATCGATCCAGGCGACGGTATTCGGGGGGGCATCGGCCTTGATCATGCGGCAGATGTCCAGCGTGGACATCAGTTCGCCTCCGGGCGTGTTCAGGCGAATCACCACGGTGTCGGCGCCATCGGCCATGGCGTCGGCGAGTCGTCTTTTCAGGGATGACGCGGTGATGGAGGTGATGGGCCCTTCCACCGTCAGGATCGCAACCTGATTCGCCTTGCGAACGGCCGGAATCGCCTGGGCCCGGGCGAGGGCCGGGTGCGTTCCCAGCAGGGCGAGGATCAGAATGGCCAGCATGCATCGCATGCCTTCATTCTACCCCGCGACCTCCAAAGGAAACGGGCCGGACGCAAGCGTCCGGCCCGTGAACTTCCCGTTGGGATGCCGCTCAATCGTGCAGCGGCTCGTACTCGACGTCGTAGGGGTTGCCACCGTTGACTTCCTCGATCTCATCGACGTGCGTGAGAAAGATGTCTCCGCCCAGCAGGGGCTCCTCGTCGTACTCCGGATGCCTCGCCTCGGCCTTGAACAGGTTGTCCGGCAGCAACTCGTCGGGCGGGTTGTTGGCCGGGTCCTTGTAGAGGCACTTGGCGGGGTAGAAGTTCGAGGACTGCTCGACGTGGTTGTCGCCGAAGGCGAACACCCCCATCCATTCGCCGGTCCGACCGAACCAGTCCGTGGTGATGGACTGATCCGGATTGTCCGGAGCGAGGAGCGACTGGTCGCCCTCCTCGGGTCCCCGGGTGCCGATCAGGACGAACGTCGAGTCCGCCTGCCGTTCCCACTGCCGGATGCGGCGGGCACCGGCGATCGGCATGATCGCGTAGGAGTTGTTGAAACCGTCGCCCTCACGATTGAGCTTGTTGCTGTACCCGTCGTCCCAGAACACACCTGGTTCGTCGTCCGACACGTATTGCGTATAGCCCTGGTAATCGTAATCGCCGTACACGAAGAGATTCGGATTCGGATCCATGTCCGAGACGGTGTCTTCCGGGGTGAACAGGTTGTTCATGATGCACAGTGAGAGCATCGAACCATGGTCGTTCACCAGGGGGTCTTCCGGCCCGGCTCCGGGCACGTACTTGTCGAGCCGCGGATCCTTTTCCGTCCGAACCAGCCCGGGGATCGGCTTCCGACCGTTGTTGGAAGCCGCCCAGGCCGTGAATGCTTCGAGTTTGGTCTGCACCCTTTTCTGCTCGTCGACCATCCGGGCGGCAGCCCGGGCGTTGGCCAGTGCCGGCAGGAGAATGCCCACCAGGATCGCGATGATCGCGATCACGACGAGCAGTTCGGTCAGGGTGAAGCCACGACGTTTCATGAAGTCAACTCCGGTTCGCCAAGGACTCAGTCCTTGAGTTCGTCCCACGACTGGAGACAGTTCGGGTACCCCTCGTCACCGGCGAGGTAGCAGTAGACGAGGAAGTTGTCGCCTGCCAGCAGGTTGTTGGGGTTGCCGTCGTCATCGGTGGAACCGGTGAACTCTGCGGCGAAGATGTTGTCCTTCTTGATGCCGTTGGTGTAGCCACCGACCCGAGGCTCGTAGCGGGAGTTGCCCGGGAAGTAGTTGGTTTCGGTGGTGATGGAACCGTCGGCCCAACCGATGTTGGCCATCCATGCGCCGGCGGGGCCCATGAAGTCGTGGACCGGTGAACGGGTCCATTCGCCGGAGCCGTCTTCGACATCGGAGGTGACGCCGTTCTCGGTGCCGCGGAGGCAGTGAGCGGAGGAGTCGGATCCGGATGTGGAATGCCACTTGTTGCGAAGCCGGTCGCCCATGAGGCACTGGTTCGTGTAGCTGACGTGGCTCTTGCGGTCGCCGGGGTTGCCGAGGTTCGCACGGATGCCGCCGGAGGAGGAGGGCTGTGCCCAGTACCGTCCATCGGAGGGGCTGTATGCAGCGTAGTCGTAGGCGACGATCTGGCCGTTCTCGTCGATCTCACCCTTGACGCCGATGTCCTTGTTGACTTCGCAGGGGCTGACGATCAGCTCGGGGTTCCAGTAGCGGAGTGCCACCATGCCCGAGTTCAGGTCGGCGGTGTTGTTCAGGAAGAAGTTGGGACGGCCCTGTCCCCAGATGTACTGAGGTCCACTGGCGGTCTGAATGGCTGCGCGCCAGACTTCGCCGGGAATCATCCAGTCGCCGTTGAAGTCGGCGGCGTAGGACGCCATGCCCTGGTTCATGCCACGGATGTTGGCGGAATCCTTCTTTGCGCGGGCGGTTGCCATGGCCGAGCTCAATGCCGGCAGCAGCAGACCCATCAGGAGTCCGATGATCGAAATAACGACCATCAGCTCGACGAGGGTGAAGCCTTTCTTGGTCTTCATAGGTGGTCTCCATGTGCTCAGATAAAGATGAAATCAATGAGTGCGTTGCGACAAGATTCTGTTGTCCGCTCTCTCCACGATACACCGGGATTCGGTCGAGCCGACCCGGAACGAAAAACGTCATTTCACACACGCGGGACCGGTTCGGATCATGCTGCCGGAAATGCAACATGAACACGGCCGGGATGCTTCCCGTGCGTGCTACATGGGATGTCGATCGGGAGCGGCGGAGATGATGGTGCCGGGATTCCGGCGAAGAATGACGTTTGATCGCGGTATGATTTGCCGCACCGGACCTGGGCGAGGGACGAACCTCGCACCACAGAGAGTACTCCCAACCCCGGCCGGGTCAAGCCTACCCCGAACCGAAGTCCCGTTTTTAGCACTGTAAGACCGCTTGAAAGGATGCCCAATGCCTCGGATCGATGAACGCCTGGCAGAACTCGCGATCGACCTTCCTGATGCTCCAAAGCCCGTTGCAGCGTACGTTCCATCGGTCCATGCCAACGACCTTGTGTTTGTAAGTGGGCAGATCCCTCTTCGTGATGGATCCCTGCAGGCCACCGGGACCGTGCCGTCGGAAACCGGCGTCGAACTGGCCGTGGCCGCGGCTCGACAGTGCGGGATCAATGCGTTGGCGGTTCTCAAGTCCGCGTTGGACGGTGATCTGGATCGCGTTCAAAGGATTATTCGAATTGGAGTCTTTGTCGCGTCCGACCCCGGCTTCACGGATCAGCCGCTGGTGGCCAATGGGGCGAGTGAACTGATGCTCGACGTCTTCGGCGACGCCGGACGGCACGCACGGGCTGCGGTCGGCTCGGTCGCTCTGCCGCTGAATGCGTCGGTGGAAGTCGAACTGGTCGCCCAGGTCGACTAACTCAGCAGGTGGCGGGGGTCTGCATGGCCGCCCAGTCCTGCAGGAACTTCTCGAGTCCACTGTCGGTCAGCGGGTGCTTCATCATCTGCTGGATGACCTTGAAGGGGACGGTGGCGACGTCGGCGCCGACCAGAGCGCACTGCACCAGATGCATGGGGTGGCGTACGGAAGCGGCCAGCACCTTGGTTTCGTAGCCGTAGTTGTCGTAGATGGTCCTGATCTGCTGGATCAGATCCATGCTGTCCTGACCGATGTCATCGAGCCGCCCCAGGAAGGGGCTGATCAGGAACGCGCCGGCCTTCGCGGCGAGCATCGCCTGCAGCGGCTGGAAGCAGAGCGTCATGTTCACCCGAATGCCGTTGGACGAGAGGTGCTTGCAGGCCCGGAGCCCGTCGACGGTGCAGGGAAGCTTGATGACGATGTTGTCGGCGATCGCCAGCAGCGGCTGCGCCTCCTCGATCATGGCATCCGATTCGGTGGAGACGACTTCGGCGCTGACCGGACCGGGGACGACATCGCATATCTCCTTGAGGCGGTCGTGGAAGTCGACGCCCTCCTTTGCGACGAGGCTCGGGTTCGTGGTGACGCCGTCGAGCACGCCCATGTCGGCGGCTTCGCGGATGTCCTCAATGCTGGCGGTATCGATGTAGATCTGCATGGCGGCATGATACCCGCAGGTGGGAACCG
>CAJWBW010000188.1:0-4052 GCA_913020415.1 uncultured Phycisphaerae bacterium
GTCGAGATTCTGCAGGCTGACCGGCTCGGCATCCAGCCGGAGGCGAATCCACAGATGTCGCCCATTCGAGACCGCGACCAGATCGCCAGCATCGGAGATCGTGGTCCAGTCGTTGAAATCGCCGTCTACGATGATCGTGGGAGAGGTGAGGCGTTCGGGGGACGATGTACATCCGCCGAGCCAGGCCACCGCTGCTGTGATCAGCAGGGAAAAAAAGAAATGCCGCCGTGTGCGAAGCGAAGAGTACGGCGGCATTTCTGCTTTCAGTCCCCCCGGACTGGATCGGAACACGAAAGAGGAAACGTGCTCCGATCGACCCGTTGTCGATGGCAGGATGGTGGAGTTGAAGAGCATCACGAGCGGCCTTGAAAACCGATTCGGTCCATGGTTCAGCGGGAAATAGGGTCCCTCACCCACGGTCCCGGCCGAAGCCGGGGCTCAAGCGACAAAGGCTGCGAAGCCTCCCACCATCGCCATCATTTCACCATGCTAGCAACCGGGCCCTTTCGCACCAAGTGTGAAATCACCTGATCCACGGAAGGGGGCACGAAGGGCGATCTGCGGGGCCTGATGGAGTTATCCACAATTTTCTCCGGGTCGAAGCCCATGCATCGGGTGTTACGGGCATTCCCGGCACGGGAGGAGCGATAGGCTGTTGGGATCATGCTCAACGTCCTGCTGATTGCTCTGGGGATCTGGTTGGGAGTCGCGGATGCTCCGGAGGCCCCTGTTGGACTTCGAATCCTCGGCACTGATTCGTATCGCCTGCATACCGATCTTCCCGAGGATCAGGCGCGTTCCCTGAGTGCTCATCTGGAGGTGATGAACGGGGCGTATCGGGACCTGTTCAGTGGACTTCGAATGCCGTCCGCCTCACCCATGGACGTATACGTCTTCCGGTCACAGGAAGCCTACCTTGCCGCGCTCCGGAACGACTGGTCGGTCGATGGGACCGGATCGGGAGGCATGTTCGTGATTCGCGGTTCCAAGCGTGCGGTGCTCACCTGGAAAGGAGAGCAGGGACTCGATCGGGTGCGATCGGTTCTGCAGCACGAAGGATTTCACCAGTTCGCCGCCGAACTGTTTCCCGATCTTCCGCTCTGGGCCAACGAGGGCCTGGCCGAACTCTTCGAGCATGCCGTCGTAGTGGATGGCCGAGTCGTGCTGGGCGAGGTTCCGGCTGCCAGCATCGCCATGTTGCATCGTGCCCGAGACGGCAATGCGCTGCTTCCCTTCGATTCGTTCTTCGAGATCGATTCGGCGGAATGGGGGAGGCACGTACGCACGGGTTCGGCCGCACTGCAGTACACCCAGGCCTGGGGGCTGGTCCACTTCTTCCTGTACGCCCGCGAGGGACGCTGGCAGAACCAGTTCCTGACCTTTCTCGAGCAGTTGAATCGGGGCCAGGAATGGTCGGTGGCATTTCGATCGTCTTTCGGTGTCGATTCATGGTCCGAGATCCAGGAAGAATTCCTCAGGTACCTCGATGCGATTCGTCCCACCGACTACCGAGGGACCATCCGGCGATTGGAATTTCTCGCCGTCGGCATGCGGTCGCTGGCCGACGAAGGTGTCTTCCCCGGGTCGCTGCAGATCCTCAAGCAGCAGCTGCAGAATCGTTCCTTCGAGTTCACATCCCGGCTGTTCGAGACCCCGCGGACCATGCGTGCGGATGACGCCTCGATCTACCGTGTACCTGGATCCGATGGGGGGGAGAACGGACCCGAGTTCATGCTGGCGGACAACCGCGGCCGGCCCGTCACCGGGGGGGGTGTCAAGCGGCCATGGAACATCGGAACGTCGGGGCTTGAACCTCGCAACTTCATGGTGTGGTGGGATCGGGGGCGGGGTGGCTGGACGTTCCGGCTCGACTACGAGTGATCGTGGGCGTCGGCTCTGGGTTCCCAGACTTCGATGACGACGTCGTACAAGTTGGGACGTTCGCTGTTGGCGGCGTAGTCGGGATCGATCAGGTACGGACCGATGATGCTTCGTACGTAGACCCGGTTCCCACCCATGTTCCGGGAGGTGCGTTCGATCCACGGAAGGACCTCTGCCCCCGTCAGGCCCTTCTGGCTCCGGGTGCCGAGGAGATGTCCGTTCGGCCGGGGTACGGATGTGTAGATCACACTTCCGTCGGGGGCGATGGAATAGGGGCCCGGAATCGAGATTGCCGCATTCGTGGGAAGTTGGGTCGACGTGGAGATTCCGGTGTCGTCGGCCCGATTGACCTCGCATCCCGTGGCGAAGATCAATGCGACTACTCCAAGGATGGTTCCAATCGGCTTCATGCGACTCATTCTAGCCGCACGATGCCGATGTTGTGCGAAGTGATCTCCCGCCGACACCGCTGACGTCACAGCGACTGGGTGGGTCGTGCCCGGACAACGTGACGAGGACCGACTCCATGGAGCCGGCCCTCGTCACCGTTTGTGGTCGGACGGGGTGTCAGGAATTGCAATTTCGTCAGACCAGAGTCCATCGCCTTCGTCGGCGTGGTCCTGCAAGAAGGGCGTACACGGGAATGATTCCCATTGCCGCCGGACCCGGAAGGGCGGTGAGCGTCACGGCATCGACCAGGGTTCCGAGCGTGTCGGATGCACTGAGGTCGCTCAGTCTCAGAGAGGTCAGGTCACTGCGAGCCGTCACCACGAGTTCGAAGTACTCCCACGCGGTGTCGTTCAGTCCGAGTCCGGAAGCGGTTGCGTCGAACACCACTTCGCCGTCGAACTCGATCAGCAGACGGTTGTCCGCCACACCCGGTCGGGCGGAAAAGGCGAATCCGAGGCGGTAGCGTTCTCCGGCCACGGTTCCGACATCCTGGGCAATGGTGCTGGAGCCCAGTTCGCCTTCGAACCAGGCGCCGCCATTTTCATCTGAATCGAGTTCAAGCCACTGCTCGCCTTCAAATGCGGTCCAGCCACCGACACCGCGTTGAATCTCGATCGAAGGGCCGGCTTCGAGCGTCCAACCGGGGATGGCATCGAAGATCGCCCAGGTGCCGTCGACTTCCGACTGCTCGAACCCCCCATTGATGATGAGATTTCCCAGGCAGTTCGGTGCACACAGCAACAGCATGATCCCCGGGAGCACCGGAAATGGTCGTCTTTGTCGCATGATTTGGTGTTCAGTCCACCCCGCCCGGTTGAACTGAAGTCTCCTCGTTTGATTTCCTCTCACGGCGATCGTGCGCCGCCTCTTCGGATACTTGTACGTGCGGAACATGGGGGCGGTTGCGTTCCCGCCACAGTTCCGCACAGATGTCCCTGGTGGGACAGGGAATGAACTTGAATATTTATTGCAACGGCTCGCGATCCTGAGAAGTGCCAAATCTTCAAGTGGAGTGTGTCGATCAAAGTAGAATCGGAACCATGATTCGTCATCTGCTCCATCTGGTACTCGTTGGACTTCTGCTTTCCGCTTGTCAGCGTGTGGTCGGGACCGGTCGCTCGCAGTTGAACATTCTTTCGCATTCGCAGGAGCAGTCTCTGGGGCAGGAAGCCTTCGAGATGGCAACAGCGGATGCGACCATCGTTCATGATGGTGTCGATGCCGACCTGGTTCGGCAGGTCGGCGAACGAATCCTCCGTTCAGCGCGTCGACTGTATCCGTCGAATCCCGCCGATCGCTACGACTGGACATTTGTCCTGATCGAGGACGATCGAATCAACGCGTGGGCTGCACCCGGCGGCAAAGTGGCGATCTACACCGGCCTGCTTGACGTGACGCGGGATGAAGACGGCCTGGCCGTGGTGATGGGTCACGAAGTAGCGCACGTGCTCGCGCGGCACAGTGCCGAGCAGGTCAGCCAGGCATTGCTGATGGAAGGGGCGATCACCGCGGGCACATCGGCACTCGGTGACATGGAGCCCGCCACGCGTGAGACGGTGATGCGGGCGATGGGCGTGGGAGCCCAGTACGGTGTGGCCCTGCCATTCAGTCGTTTGCACGAAGCCGAAGCCGATGAAATCGGACTCTTCCTGACCGCCGGTGCCTGCTACGATCCCCGAGCCGCGATCGGAGTCTGGGAGCGGATGGCCTCGAGTGGAGGG
>CAJWBW010000189.1:0-4047 GCA_913020415.1 uncultured Phycisphaerae bacterium
CATCGTCGATGAGCTGCGAGCGGGTGCCGTTGAGCTCCGCGATTTCGGTGAGTCGCACGGAGTTCGAGGAATGCTTGCTGCCCACCACGATGACCATGTCGCACTGGGGGGCGAGGTGTCGCACGGCATGCTGTCGGTTCGTGGTGGCGTAGCAGATGTCCTCCTTCGGCGGGGCATTGATGCCCGGGAAGGCCTGCTTGAGCGCCGAGATGATCATATTCGCGTCGTCCATGCTGAGCGTGGTCTGCGTCAGGTAGACCAGCTTGTCTGGATCGTCGATCTGCAGGTGGGGGATGCAGTCCACGCTGTCGACGACCTGGATGGCATCCGGAGCCTCGCCCTTGGTGCCGATGATCTCCTGGTGATCGTGATGTCCCACGAGCAGGATCTGCCAGCCGCGTCGGGCGTACTGGATCGCCTCGACATGCACCTTGGTGACCAGCGGACAGGTCGCATCGATCATGGTCAGATCGCGTTCGTCGGCGCAGGCACGGACCGCGGGGCTGACCCCGTGGGCACTGAAGACGATGATCGACCCCCGAGGGACCTCGTCGATGTCCTCGACGAAGGTGACGCCCCGATCCTTGAAGCGATCCACGACATGCCGGTTGTGCACGATGTCGTGGTACACGAAGAACGGCTCCCCATCGAGGATGCCGAGCAGCTGATCGACGACGTCGATCGCCATGTACACACCGGCGCAGAAGCCTCGCGGATTGGCCAAAATCAGTCGCATCGCCCGGTTCACTCCGACCTTCAATCATACCTCCCATCGGTGAATATGGCCGCTGTTCATTGACGGTTTGTCGGCCTCGGGGCATCGGGACTACAATCGCGAGTCTGCCGAGGTGTTCGTATTGCCCATTTCTGCATCATTTCCGGTCATGGATCAGTTGAACGACTGGGGGCCCAACGGGTCGGATTGCTCGTCCCCGCAGGACGCGATCCAGTACTGCCGTGATCTTGCCGTCCGCCACGCCGAGAATTTCAGTGTTCTGAGCCGCTTCGTGCCGGACCGCCTCGTCGACGGCATCGCCGCCCTGTACGCCTTCTGCCGCTGGTGCGACGATCTCGCGGATGAAACGGGGGATCCGCAGCGGTCCCTGGAGCTGCTCGGGTGGTGGCGGACCGAACTGCACGACTGCTTCTCGGGGCGGACGCGGCATCCGGTGTTCGTCGCTCTCCGCACCGCGATTGTCGAGTACGAACTGGACGAGCAACCGTTTCACGATCTCCTCGATGCCTTCGAGGGCGATCAGCACCGCAACCGGTACGCCGCCTGGAGCGACCTGACGGACTACGCCCGCGGCAGCGCCAACCCCGTGGGCCGCATCGTGCTCAGCATGGCCGGAGAGCCCTGCACCGACGCGCAGCTCGCCGCCAGCGACGCCCTGTGCACGGCACTCCAACTGACCAACCTGTGGCAGGACGTGCGTCGCGATCTCGTCGAACGGGACCGCATCTACCTGCCCCGCGACCTGCACGACATCCCCGACTTCGAGTCGAGGCTGCAACGCACGGTGCGCGACGGCCGTGCGCCCGACCCCGACTTCCTGGAGCTCTACCGCGATCTGGTGCGTGACTGCGTCGACCGGACCCTGCCGCTGTACGAACAGGGGCACCGCCTGCTCGCCATGACCGCGGCCGAGCTTCGACCGATGCTGTGGCTGTTCCACGCCGGTGGATTCGCCGTCCTTCGTGCCATTCGGTCCTGCAACCACGAGACCTGCCTCATGCGTCCACGGCTGGGTCTCGTCGCCAAGGGGATCCTGCTCCTGCGTGCCCGCCGACGTGCCGGAGGTGCCACGTGACCGGGGTCGACCACAGCGCCGCCAGGGCATTCGCCCACTGCCGGGACGTCACCCGATCCCGGGCCCGCAACTTCTTCTACGGCCTGAGACTGCTCCCGGAACCCAAACGGTCCGCGCTCTACGCGATCTACGCCTGGATGCGTGAGGCCGACGACATCGTCGACGACGGCCGGCCCCACGAACTGGAGGCGTTCGAGCGCTCCACCGCCGATGTCCTGTCTGGCGGTACTCCTCCGCCTGGTCCGCTGTGGACCGCGCTGGCCGCCACCGCCTCGGCCTGGGACCTCGAACTGCAACCCTTCCTCGACATGATTCGCGGCCAGCGGTTCGATCAGGACGGGCAGCCCGTGCAGACCGAGGACGATCTCTTCGAGTACTGCCGTCGGGTCGCGTCAACGGTCGGCCTGATCTGCATTCGGATCTGGGGCCATGTCGATCCGGCGGCTCCGGCCCTCGCCGTCGACCGGGGGATCGCCTTCCAACTGACGAACATCCTCCGTGATCTGGGCGAGGACCTGAGCCGGGGGCGGTGCTACCTGCCCGCGGACCAGATGAAGGACTGCGGAATCGATGCCGGTGATCTCGCCTCGTGGCGACCCTCCGATCGATGCCATCACCTGGTCCGGGGCTGGATCGAGGTTGCCCGCGAACACTACGAACGGTCCCGGCCGCTGGACGCCATGATCGACTCCGACAGCCGGCCCGCGTTGTGGGCCATGACCACGACCTATTCGACCCTGCTGTCGCGCATTGCCGCCGCTCCCCGACGGTCGGTCCTGGGACGCCGCATCCGGTTGTCCGCCGCCCGCAAAGCCGGCATCGCCGTGCGGGCCAGATTCGGCATCCTTCGATGGGATCGAACTTGAACGGCGAGCGGACCATCGTGATCGGGGGAGGGCTTGCCGGAATTGCCGCTGCGCTTCGGCTTGCGGATGCCGGCCACGCGCCGCTTCTGCTCGAAGCCCGCGGGGGACTGGGCGGCCGGGCAACCAGTCTCGACGACCCGCGAACCGGAACCGTGCTCGACAACTGCCAGCACGTCCTGATGGGATGCTGCACTGCACTGCAGACGCTCTACCAACGGCTCGGAGTGCAGGATTGCGTGGAGTGGCACGATGAGCTGCATTGGTTGCGTGAGGACGGCGGCATCGACTCGCTCAGAGCCGACCCGCTGCCCGCGCCGCTCCACCAGACCCGATCGCTGGTTCGGATGAAACTTCTCGATGTCAGATCCCGGCGGGACGTGGCCCGCCTGATGTGGCGGATGATTCGCATGGGCCACCGCGGACGACGTGCATGGAGGGACCGAAGTTTCGGAGACTTCCTGCGTGAACACGGTCAATCGCACCACGTGATCAGGGTGTTCTGGGACACCGTCATCACCAGCGCGTGCAATCTTCCGTCGGACCGCATTGCCGCACTCCACGGACTGCAGGTGTTCCAGGAGGCCTTCCTCTCCGGAAGGACCGCCGGAGCCATGGGCGTCCCCAACGTTCCGCTGCGCGACCTCTACGAACCCGCCCAACGCATTCTCGACGGGGCCGGCGGTGAGATCCGGCTCGGTGCCGCCGTACGTGCCATCGAATTCGACGAACAGGATGCGGTCGCGGTCGCAACCGGACGGGACGTACTCCGCACGACCCGCGTGGTGTCCACCCTTCCCCCCGACGCGCTCGGACGACTCATCCCACCGTCTCTGCACGACGTCGACGAACGCATCCGTGGACTCGACCGCTTCCGCTTCAGCCCGATCATCGGTGTGCACCTGCGATTCCACGGCACCGTCACCGCATTGCCGCATCTCATCCTCGCAGGACGTCCCGTGCACTGGATGTTCAACAAGGGGACGGATCCATCCGGCCGCCAGCATCTGCACGCGGTGATCAGTGCGGCCGACGCCTGGATGGACCGGTCGGAGGACCAGATCGTCGATGGCGTCCTCGCCGAATTCGCACGGGCCTTTCCCGAGGCCGCCCGCGAACGGCTGGTCGATGCGAGGGTCATCAAGGAGCGCCGGGGCACCTTCGCGGCCACCGTCGACGTCGAGCCGCTGCGGCCCGGACCGGGCCCCGGAGGCCTTCGGGGACTGTATCTCGCCGGAGACTGGTGCGACACGGGGTGGCCCGCCACCATGGAGGGCGCGGTACGCAGCGGTCTGGCCGCCGCAGCGGCCATCACCGGGGAGCCGACGGGGATCCGTGATCTGCCCGCCGGACGCCTGGTCTCGCTGTTGGGA
>CAJWBW010000190.1:0-4044 GCA_913020415.1 uncultured Phycisphaerae bacterium
GTGCCATTGCGTACTCCTGACCCGGCCTCATCTCGGCCGAAGAGTCCCATTCTAGCAGGTCTCAGCGGTAGATCCAGCGTGGACTCCGATCCAGATCGGTATGAAGCCCGATCGGATCGTCCCCAAGGGCCTTGACGTCACCGGGAACGAGGTATTCCCGCATCAAGGTCTTCTGGAGCGTCTTTTTCTTGCCCGTCAGGGGATGCTCCACGAGGGTGGTCTCACTGCTGATCCCGGCCACAAAGAGCGAAAGTTCGTTGACGTCGGTGTGGCCGGCCTGCCAGACCACGAGGCCGCTTCGGGCGTTGCCCTCACCCTGAAGAAGGTCGCCGATGATTTCATGCTGGAGTTCGAGCATGCCCTGGCCGAGATGCTCGTGGATCTCCAGGACCTGGTCGCGATCGACACCACGTCCCGATTCGATGACTTCCCCACGGTCGGTGAAGAGGGTCAGCGTGGGAGCCCAGATGCGGTCCTCACCCGTGTAGTTGGAGACCTCGTAGGTCATGTACCAGAACCAACGACCGTTGGTCGGGCTCTGGAAGATGCGAAGCGGACCGGGCTGGAAGTTCAACTCGGGACGATCCGGTACCGCCTTGGGCTTGGGGTGGGCCACCGCTTCCGACTGGAGCGGCAGCATCGCCGCCAGCAGAAAGGTCATGATGCAGACACGGATCGCAAGCCGGATGGCCATATTTCATCTCCTCGGGGGACCTGAACTGAGTATTCTACACCTAGACGGCCATACCGCCACCCGGAAGGATTCCCGTGTCGATCAGCAGTTTGGAACCCATCCTGATCCAGCAATCAGACCGCCAGGAGGCCATCCGGTGCCTGCTGCCGCCTGGCTCCGGACGCCTGCAAGCCGCTCGATTCGAGCGTTTTGCCACCGAAAATCGCATTGGTCTGGATTGGATCTGGGCCATTCGCGACGACGCCGGCCGCATTCGCTGCAGCGCGCTGTGCGTGCCATCACCGGGAAGGACCGTAATGGTGTTTCTCAGCCCCGTGACCAGAGCCGAGGAGATCAGTGAGCGGGCCGCATTGCTTCGCCACGTACTCGAAGAGCTGCGAGCCCAGCCCTTGGATCTCGCCCAGGTCCTGCTGGCCCGCGAGGACGATCTGGCCTGCCGGACCCACCTCGAAGGTGGATTCCGGGAGCTCGCCACCCTGCTGTACATGGAGCGGTCGATGGTACGCCCTGGATCGCCCCCTCCCGTGCCCGAGGGCGTCGAGGTGACGAGGTGGACCCCCGAGCTGGAACCGGTCCTGCAGGAGATTCTGGAGGCCTCCTACGAGGACACCCTGGACTGTCCGGGACTGTGCGGACTCCGGCGAATCGAGGACATCATCGCGGGGCACCGCGCCACGGGACGACACAACCCCGCCTACTGGCATCTGCTCCGCTTGAACGGCAGGAGTGCCGGGGCCATTCTGGTCAATCCCGGCTCCTCCCGGGACACCATCGAGCTGGTCTACCTCGGACTTGCCCCCTTTGCCCGCGGCCGTGGTCTGGGTCGGTTCCTACTGGCGCACATGTTCGCCACGCTCGCCGGAAGTCACTGGGGCCGCATGACCCTTGCCGTGGACACCCTGAACCGCCCCGCGATCAAACTGTACGAACAGTGCGGATTCCGGGGATCCACCCACCGTCTGGCCTTGATCCATTCGCTCCGAACTCCCTGAAGTCGGGAGCACTTGTCCACCACTCGTCGACACTCCCCGTCGAAGCGGTGGACGAAAAATTTTTCACCCATGATTCACCGAGGTTTCCGCCGTCCCTCGGATCCCCCGGCAACCATTCGGAGCGATCCGGGGGTTGTGAAAACGGGGAGTTGGTCGTATTGTCCCACCCTCCTGAGGCCACGGACGGCTGATCTACGGTCAGGTCCACGCTCGCGGGCAGGCATCGTCCTTCGCACACGGCAAAGAGCATCGGGACTTCGAGCAAGCAACGCGTTCAGATCGCAGTTGTGAATCGAACCGACCGCAGATTCGACCCGGAAGGTCTTCGACTTCACGTCGAAGCGGTGCGTCGCGCATGACGCACCCGAACATGTCGTGTTGCGGCCGCAGCACACCGACTGGCGGTACGGCACCACCCGTACTCGACCAGCGCACGGCCGCGGAGTTCCTTGTGTGGCATTTCCTCTCCTACCGTGCCAAAGACCACAGACCGCATCACGGAACGACTGAGCGAACACATCGGTGAACACCGGTTCGCAATGTGGTTCGGTCAGGCCGACATCACCGTCGACGGCACAAAGGTCTTGGTGAAGGCCCACAGCCAGTTCGTCGCGGACTGGATCAACCATCGCTTCAACCGGACCCTGCGGACGGTTGTCGATGAAACACTCGGATCGGATGCGGACGTCCAGGTCTCCGTCGAGACCAGGGACGCACCACGCCGCCACGAGCAGCCATCGGAAGGCAAACGGGGCGCACGGAGCAATCGGCCGCCCGCTCCCGATCGTGATCGGGGGCGGCGGTCGACCCCACCCGGTCCCCGACGCGACCTCGGGGGCAGCTTCGCAAGCCTCGATGATTTCATCGTGGGATCAAGCAACCGGCTGGCGTGGTCGGCCGCCCTCCAACTCGGCGATGAAACCGACCGCTCCACCGTCTCTCCCCTGTTCATCCATGGTGGCTGCGGTCTGGGGAAGACCCATCTGCTGCAGGGCATCTGCCGGCGCGCGGCCGAACGCCTGGGCGATCGATCCCGGATCCGATACGTCACCGGTGAGCAGTTCACCAACGAATACATCATGGCCGTCCAGAGCGGATCCATGGATCGGTTCCGGAGGGCCCATCGGGGTCTTCGGCTGCTGGCCATCGACGATGTGCACTTCCTCTCCAACAAGAAGAAGACCCAGTCGGAGTTCCTCCACACCCTGGATGCGATCGAACTCACCGGTGCACGACTCGCTCTGGCATCGGACGAACATCCTCACACCATCGCCCGGTTCAGCAAGGGGCTGGTAAGCCGGTTCCTCAGCGGCATGGTGGTGGAGATCGAGGAACCCGATCCCGCAACGCGACTGGAACTGGTGCGCCAGCTGGCCGCCCGCCGCTCCCTGCAACTCTCGGACGCCGCGGCCCGGCTGATGGCCAGCAACTGTCCGGGTTCGGTTCGTGAACTCCTCGGCATGCTGACCCGCCTCGAGGCCATGCAGATGCTGGACCCGGCACAAATGCAGGCCGCGGATGCGGACCAGATGCTGATCCCCGGCATCGACGAATTCGGCCGTCGCATCATCGGCACGGCCACCGTGCAGCGGCTGCTCCAGCACCGAGCACTCGATCGGACGATCCACGTGACGCTTGCGGACATCATGGAAGCCGTCTGCGTGAAGACGGGCGTGACTCGGGACGACATGACGGGACGGGCCAGGCACCGCCGAATCAGTCTGGCCAGGGCGATGTTTGCCTACCTCGCCCGTGAGATGACGACGCGAAGCTACCCGGAAATCGGCCGAGCACTGGGCCGCAACAATCATTCCTCCGTCCATGCCGCCGCCAAGCGCCTGACCCGGATGCTGGAGGAGAGACCCCTCGTCGAGTTCAGCGGCGACGAGCCGCCCCTGGACCTCCTGCAGGCCATGGCCGAGATCCGTCGCCAACTGCGAGCCTGACGCCTTGCGTCGCAGGCGTCTGCTACACTTTGGGGCATGGGTTCGGGCCTCAAAAAACCTCTTCGATCCGCGAGATGCCTCATTGCGTGCGCGTTGAGTACGGTTTCATTTTCGGCTCTGGGAGGCGAATACACCGAAACCGCGACTCGTCATCTCATGCAGTCCGTCCAGACACAGGGAGACGGTTCCCATCTCGCCAGACTCTCATCACTGAGGCTGCTTCAGGATCCGGACATGCAGGACATGTTCTACCGCCTGCTGCAGCACGACGACTGGCACGTGCAGGTCCACGCGCTGCTGGGGCTGGCCGAGATCGATGAAGGCACGCAGCTGGACCCCTGGCTCGTCACCCAGATCACGCCTCTGGCCCGTGAACAGGTGATCGCCAATGCCATCGACATGGAGATGCTGG
>CAJWBW010000191.1:0-4044 GCA_913020415.1 uncultured Phycisphaerae bacterium
GGCGTCGAAGGACTTCAGCCGGTCGGGCGTGAACCAGGATGGATCCTCGGTACACTCGACGGTGAACTGATCACCCCCCATCGAACGGATCGCCTCCGCACCCGCTTCGACCGAACCGTGGCGGAATCCATCGGTCCGCGAGTACACCAGCACCCGGGGCAGCGATTCGGCCTGCAACAGCGTGGATACGGCGATCATCGACACCAACATGACATGCTCCTCACATGGACACCCATTGCCCACCGGCCTCCGAACTGCGGACAACGGCGGAGATGAACTGCATTCCTCGACGACCCTGATCCACATCCGGGTAGTCGCAACCGGCTCCGTCGTCAGAACCGGCCCGAATGGCCCGGGCGGCGGCCAGGTAGACGTTGGCGAAGGCCTCGATGAACGCCTCGGGGTGCCCGGCGGGAAGCCGGCAGGCCTGCATGGAGGCGTCGCACAATCCAGGCCCCCCGCGCTGGTAGACCAGCTCGGGCCCCTCGAGCGACGTCACGAGCAGCCGGTCCGGATCCTCCTGATGCCAGGTCAGACCGCCGCGGGTGCCCCAGACGCGGATGCGAAGATCGTTGAGGGCTCCGACACAGACCTGGGAAGCGACCAGCACGCCCCGGGCCCCGCCACGGAATCTCAGCAGCACGTTCGCATCGTCATCGAGGCGACGACCGTCCACGAAGCTCGTCAGGTCCGAGAGCAGTGATTCGATCTCCAACCCGGTGACGTCGGATACCAGTTGTTCCGCGTGCGAACCGATGTCGCCGATCGCTCCTCCGGCTCCAGAACGGTCCGGATCGGTGCGCCAGTCCGCCTGCTTCTGACCGGTCGACTCCAGATCGGTGGCCAACCAGCCCTGGTTGTATTCGACGACGACCTTCCGGATGTCGCCGATGGACCCCGTCCGCACCAGATGGCGGGCCTGCTTGACCATCGGGTAGCCCGAATAGTTGTACGTCACGCAGAAGACGACACCGCGCTCGGCGACAAGGCCGGCCAGCGAGCCCGCCTCCTCCGGCGTCAGGGTCATCGGCTTGTCGCAGACGACGTGGAATCCCGCGTCCACGAACGCCCGGGCCACCGGATAGTGCAGGTGGTTCGGGGTCACGATCGACACGAAGTCGATCCGCTCGCCTTCGGGCCGGTGGCGTTCGACCTCGAGCATCGTCTCCCAGTCGGGATAGCACCGTTCGGGATCGAGTCCCAGGTCGCGCCCGCTCTCGACCGACTTCTCGGGCGAGGAGGACAACGCGCCGGCGACCAGCACGATTTCGCCGTCCAGGGCGGCGGCCTTGCGGTGCACGGCCCCGATGAACGCATCGCGACCGCCCCCCACCATTCCCATCCGCAACGGTCTCTGGTACGTGGTCATTCGGTTCATTCCTTGGAGAAGGCGTCGTCGAAGGCCGCACCGGTGGTTCGAAAGGAGATGGATCGGACGTAGTCACAGGACTCCTGCGCGCCGTGCTCGCGATGCATGTGGGGATCCTCCCATTCGACCGACAACGGACCGCCGTACCCGACCCGGTTCAGGGCGCGGATGATGCCGTCGAAGTCGACATCCCCCCGCCCCACGCTGCGGAAGTCCCAGCCCCGACGATGATCTCCGAACGGAAGATGCGAACCGAGCACTCCGGCCATGCCGTCGTGGTTGACGGTGACGTCCTTCATGTGGGCATGGACGATCCGATCCCCGAAGGCATCGATGAACTTGACGGGATCGACTCCCTGCCACAGCAGATGGCTCGGATCGAAGTTGAAGCAGAAGGCTTCATGGTGCCCCACCGCCTCCAGAGCGGTCTGCGTGCTGTAGATGTCGTAGGCGATCTCGGCCGGATGCACCTCGAGAGCGAACTTCACACCGACTTCGCTGAACACATCGAGAATCGGCCCCCAGCGGTTGGCGAAGTCGTCGAAGCCCTGCTTGACCTGCTCCGGACCGGTCGGCGGGAAGAAGTACCAGTCCGGCCAGATCGAACTGCCCGTGAATCCATTCACCACGGACACCCCGAGACGGGCCGCGGCCCGGGCGGTGTTCTTCATCTCCTCGGCCGCTCGCTCACGGACTCCTTCCGCATCACCGTGCCCCCAGACATGATCAGGGAGTATCTGGTGGTGCCGCTGATCGATTCGATCGCAGACCGCCTGCCCGACCAGATGATTCGAGATCGACCAGCACGACAGACCGTGGGCGGCCAACAGGTCATGACGCCCCTGGCAGTAGTCGTCCTCGGCCAAGGCCCTGGCGACATCGAAATGATCGCCCCAGCAGGCGAGCTCAAGGCCGTCGTAACCGTAGGACGCAGCCTTGGCCGCCATGTCCACAAGGGGCAGATCCGCCCACTGGCCGGTGAAGAGGGTGACTGGTCGATGCATGTATTGATTCCTCCAGTGAACGGCATCCTACAGCGCGAGCCTGAAGACAGGCGACCGGAGCCCCCCGCGAACCGGCCGGCTAGTCCACCACCTGCACACCTTCGACGGCCGTTCGCTCACGAAACAGTTCGGTCAGTCGAAGCGTCATCGGCCCCACCCCGCCGTCGCCGATCACGTTGCCATCGACCCGGGTGACGGCGGCAAGCTCTCCCATGGTCCCCGTACAGAACACCTCATCCGCTTCGTGGACCTCGTCCAGTGGAATGTCGCCGACCACGTGCTCGATGCCGTTCTGCCGGCACAGTTCCAGCACCACCGAACGGGTGATGCCCTCGGGGCAGGAACGGGTGGTGGAGGTGGACACCACGTCGTCCTTGACGATGAATACATGCGTCGCATTGGTTTCGGCCATGAACCCGTGTTCGTCGAGCATCAGTGCATCGTCGGCATCATGCCGATTGGCCTCGATCTTGGCCATGATCGACTGCAGCAGATTGCAGGAGTGGATGTTCTGATCGAGCATGTGCGGCGGAAAGCGCCGGATCGTGCTGGTGACCAGTGAGAGTCCGCTGGTGTCGTAGACGGGATCCTTGAATTCGGCGAGCACGATCAGGGTCGGACCGGACCGGTTCAACCTCGGATCCATGCCCGAGGTGATCTTCAGTCCACGGGTGAGCGTCAGCCGAATGTGCACTCCGTCCCGCATCCCGTTGGCATCGAGGGTGCGACGGATCTCTTCGATGATCGCATCGTCATCGGGGATCGTGTCGAACGCCACGGCTTCGGCCGAACGACGAAGTCGATCCAGATGCTCGTGCAGCCGGAAGATGCGGCCCTGGTAGACCCGCAGACCTTCCCAGACCGCATCCCCGCCCTGCACGACGGAATCAAAGGGACTGATTCCCGCGGTGTCCCGATGGGTCAGGGCCCCGTTGATGTTGATCAGCAGATCGCTGTTTCGCTCGTCGAATCGCTGCTGCATGTACCCGATCTCCCCACACTACAGGCGATGCTGGTGCAGATGCTCGTAATGCTCGGTGCACTCGGCAACGAGCGGTTCAAGTTCCGAAGGCAGATCGACGGTGCCGGCACGCGGTGGCGAGAAGCAGGTCGATGCCTCGACGGAATCGTACCACCATGGGGCCCAGGCCCCGTCACTGTCCCGTGGTCCCGCGGGCCAAGCGAGCATGGATTCGTCGAAGTCGACCCCGACCGCCTCGCAGCATCCGGCAAGAACCCGACGTGGATCCGACAGCACATCGAACGCATCCAGCACCGGCGGAATCGCACCCGATCGACTTCGCACCTCGTCGAACAGGGCACGTTGCTGCGGCAGCCCCGTGTCCTCGATCGTCGGATCCGGAGTGCGTGCGTGCAGGGACGCGATCACCGACCTCGGATCCCGGATGAGAAAGCAGTTCTCGACCTGCTCCATCCATCCCCGGTCCATGCCGGGCAGAAGGTGATGCGCCATGTGCTTCTGGTAGAACACACGGACTCCCGGAGGGACGGGGCCGAGCAGACCGGCAACGACCCGGTCGCAATCCGCCTCGTGCTCCGAAAGGATCACATCCCGCCCCGGGTGCTGCAGTCCGGTTTTGACGAGGTAGTGGGCGTAGAAGGGCTCATCGGCAACCACGGCATCCCCCCGGTTCTCCCACGACCGCATCA
>CAJWBW010000192.1:0-4039 GCA_913020415.1 uncultured Phycisphaerae bacterium
GTTCGCAACGGTTGCACCCGGGCCGTCATGGAGGTCTCCAGCCATGCCCTCGATCTGGGACGGGTCCATGCCCTGTCATTCCACGGTGCAATCTTCACCAATCTGTCGGGAGACCATCTCGACTGGCACGGCGACATGGTCCAGTACGCCATCGCCAAGCGGCGACTGTTCACGATGCTTCCCGACCACGGAGTCGCCGTCGTCAATGCAGAGGACTCCCGATCGGCCTTCATGGCTCAGGCCGCTCCGTGCCGGGTGATCGAAGCGGGGGCCGGATCAACCGCCCAGTGCATCTGTCTCCACGAGAGCCTCGACGGATCAAGAGCCCGCTTCGAGGGGCCGTGGGGAACCATGGACGGCATCGAGGCGATGGTTCCGCTGGTCGGCCGCCACAACCTGCAGAATGCGCTGCTGGCCATCACGATGGCCCAGCAGCTGGGCGTTCCGCCCGCCCTGATCGAGGAACGGCTCGCCACCTGTCCCTGTCCGCCGGGAAGACTGGAACCGGTTGCCGCACCGGAGGGGGCCGGCCGGGTCTTCGTCGACTTCGCCCATACCGACGGTGCACTGTCCTCGACCCTGTCCAGCCTACGGCGGATTCTCGAGCCGCAGCAGCGACTGGTGACCGTCTTCGGGTGCGGGGGAGACCGGGACGCGACCAAACGTCCCCGAATGGGAGCTGCCGCGGTCGAGTCGTCGCATGCCGTCGTCGTGACCAGCGACAACCCGAGGACCGAGGATCCACAGTCCATCATCGCCGATGTGCTGCAGGGAATTCCCCAGGAACGCATGAAGGATGTGACGGTTGAATCCGACCGCGCGACTGCCATCCGTCAGGCCATCTCCATGGCCGACGAGCACACGGTCGTGGTCATTGCCGGCAAGGGTCATGAACAGGTGCAGATCTGCGGCGAGGCCCGCATCCCGTTCGACGACCGGTCCATCGCACGGGCCGCGCTCTCGGGCTGCCCGCTGCTCGGCCGGCATCTGCAGTCCCTGACCATTCTCGATCGATCGCACGGAGCGCTTCCGCCGATCACGGGCATCTCCATCGACTCCCGCACCGTGGAGCCGGGGCAGCTCTACGTGTGCATCGTCGGCGATACGCATGATGGGCACGCCTTCATCCGGGAAGCCATTTCCCGCGGCGCCTCGGCCATCCTTCTGGAACAGGAAAGCCATGAGGTCCCGATCCCGTGGCTCCGTGTGAAGAGCACCCGCCACGCACTCGGTGAACTTGCGACCAGCCACCGGAAGGCTCTGGACATCCCCGTCATCGGAATCACGGGAACCTGCGGAAAGACCGGAACCAAGGAGCTGCTTCGATGCGTCCTCGAGCAGTCCGGGACCGTCTGCGCGAGCCCGCGTTCCTACAACAACGACATCGGTCTTCCGCTCACCATCCTCGGCGGAACCGCCGAGCACGACTGCATGATCCTGGAGATGGGAACCAGCAGCCCCGGTGAGATCAATGCCCTGGCGAGGATCGCCCGACCGACGCACGCCATCATCACCATGGTCGGGCACGGGCATCTGGCCGAACTCGAGGATCGACGCGGAGTCGCCCGTGAAAAGTACTCGCTGCTGCCGCACGTTCGGGAACACGCCTGGGTCCGTGCCGACGAGTTTCCGATGCCGACCTCGGTGGCCACCATCGACCGATTCGGTTGCGATGCCGACCACGGTCCATCCGATGTCCAGCTTCATCCCGACGGCACCACCTTCCGCATGGCCGACGGAGCCAGATTCAGAATCTCGGCCTGCGGAGCCCACCACGCCTCGAATGCCGTGCCCGTGGTGCTCCTGGCCCGTCATCTGGGTCTCGATGACGACACCATCCAGTCGGGATTCGACCGGTACGAGCCTCCGCAGGGCCGCGGGGGGCAGTTCCTGGTCGACGACATCGAGTTCGTGGACGAGTCCTACAACGCCAATCCGGATTCCATGGCGGCCACCATCGATTCCTTCCTGGCGGAGGACGATCAGTCCCGCAACATTCTGGTACTGGGAGACATGCTGGAGTTGGGCGAGGAGTCGGTCCCGCACCACGAAGCCCTGGGCCGACGCGTCGCCTCGCACGCATCGGCGGCAAGCATCGATCTGGTCATGCTGGTGGGTCAGCAGGTGCAGCACACCGCCCGGGCCATGGCCTCCAGCGGATGGCCGGGGGATCGGATCCTGCATGAGCCGGAAATCGATGACGACGCCGTCCGCCGCATCGCCTCCATGCTCCAGCCCGGCGACCGGGTACTGCTCAAGGCCTCCAGATCCATCGGTCTCGAGCGGGTGCACCTCGAACGCGCCCGATGGGATTCGGAAGTTCCGGCCGACTGATTGACGATAGCAGTCATGGGAACCACCACGCTCCATGCTCTACAACCTCCTCCAGGTCTTCGATGAATGGCTCGCCGAGCACGGGAGCTACTCGCTGCTGCAGGTCCTCTACCAGTTGGAGTTCCGGGCCTTCTTCTCCATCGTCCTGTCGTTCCTGATCGTGCTCTGCTTCGGCCCCCGGACCATCCGATGGCTGGTGAAGCAGAAGATCGGCGACGCCCCCGAGTTCTACCGGCAGGACATCAACGAACTCATGAAGGACAAGGCGAACACGCCGACCATGGGGGGTCTCCTGATCTGCGGAGCCATGCTCGCCACGATTCTGCTGATGGCCGACCTTTCCAGCAGCTACATCCACGTCATCCTGCTGCTTCTGGTCTGGCTTGCCGCCGTCGGCGGCATCGACGACTGGCTCAAATTGACCTCGGCACGTCGATCCCCCGGTACCCGCGAGGGCCTCTATTCCTGGGAGAAGCTTCTCTTCCAGCTCGGCATCGGATTCCTGTGCGGCTGGGCCATCTATCGATTCGGAATCGGCAACGATGCCGCCCATTCACTCACGCTTCCGTTCCTCCGGACCTACGTGCCCGGAACCGAGGGGCTGGAGCTCGAGCCATCCGTGTTCGTCCTTCCCGCGTGGCTCTTCATCCTCATCGCACTCCTGTTCATCGCGGGCACCTCCAATGCGGTCAACATCACCGACGGAATGGACGGTCTCGCGGCCGGACTCTCGATGATCTCCGCCATCGCGTTCATGCTGCTCTGCTACATCGCCGGCTCTCCGGAGCGTGCCCAGTACATGCTCTTCCCCTACGTGGAGGGCACCGGTGAACTCATGGTGGTCTCCGGAGCCATGGCCGGCGCATGCCTCGGATTCCTGTGGTTCAACTGCTCCAAGGCTCGGGTCTTCATGGGCGATACCGGATCACTGCCGCTGGGGGGGCTGCTCGCCTGCATCGCCGTGGCCATCCGCCAGGAGGTGCTCCTGCTGATCATCGGGGGAGTCTTCTTCCTCGATCTGGGAAGCAGCGCACTGCAAATCGGATGGTTCAAGGCCACCCGGCGTTGGACCGGCCAGGGACGCCGGCTGTTCCGCATGGCTCCCATCCATCACCACTTTCATCTCGGCGGATGGACCGAGACGCAGGTGGTGGTTCGCTTCTGGATCATCGCCGTCGTGCTCGTCGGCGCCGCCATGCTGCTGCTCAAGCTTCGTTGATCACCGTTCCCCGAGCAGGCGATCGAGATCCAGTTCAGCACCGGCGACCTCCGGTGCCTCCACGAACTGCTCGTCACGCAGGATCCGGATGAGCGTGCACATGTCGTCGGGGAGTGGTGCGAGATGGGTGCAGTCGGTGTGCTCGGTCGGATGCTCGAATCCCAGCAGCGAGGCGTGCAGGGCCTGACGGCCGATGACCGGTGAAGAGGGATCGAACGGCGTCGGTACGGGGCCCCGCGTGAGGTCCCGCATCCGAAGATGACGCCCTCCGTAGTAGTCGTCCCCGACGATCGGCCAACCCAGATGGGAGAGGTGCACGCGTATCTGGTGCGTACGACCGGTCCGCAATTCCAGTTCCACCAGGGTGTAGTCCTCGTAGACCTCACGGACGCGGTAGAGGGTCACGGAAGCCTTGCCCGTCGAATCGTGCCGTACGGCGTACCGCTTGCGGATCGTGGGATGGATGCCGATGGGGAGATCGATCAC
>CAJWBW010000193.1:0-4035 GCA_913020415.1 uncultured Phycisphaerae bacterium
GCATCCTGATCGTCACCACCGGACTGGTCGGTGCCGTGGCCATCATGTGGTGGCTTGGACGCCGCTTCGAACACAGTCGATTCGCATCGCGATTCATCCTTCGCACCGACGCGAATCCGGTCGGGACACGCGGCACCGCGGACGATCGCCCCTCCATCGGAGCCGAAGCCGTGGCCACGACCGATCTGCGTCCCGCCGGCCGGATTCGATGCGGCGACCAGATGCTCGATGCGGTATCGTCCGGCCGCTGGATACGCAAAGGCGCGGTCGTTCGGATCGTGCGCAACGACATGACCATCGAGGTGGAGGAGGTCGATCCATGATCACGCTACTGGCCCAGACCGCGACGACCGGGGGCGACGCGCCCCTCATCTGGGGCGTGATCCTCGCTTCCGCCGCTCTGCTGCTGCTCTTTCTGGAACTGTTCGTTCCCTCCGGAGGGATCCTCTCCCTGTGCAGCGGCGTCGCGGTCCTCGGTTCCATCGTGGCCTTCTTCACGTACGACACCACCACGGGACTGGTGGCCCTGGGCCTCTACATCTTCCTGGGGCCGGTCGTGCTCTGGGCCGGCTTCAAGTGGTGGGTCGCATCGCCGTTGGGGCAACGCATGATTCTCGGCGCACAGGACGATCCGATCGATCGCAGTCAGGAGGAGGCCTTCGCCGCATCCCAGGCCCGGATGAAGGCCCGGGCCCACCAGCTCGATGCGATGGTGGGCCGTCGGGGCACCACCGAGACCCGGCTCTCCCCGGTCGGCAGCATCCGGATCGATGGTGAGCGGTTCGAAGCCCTCGCCGAAAATGGAATGCTGGACGCCGAAGTGGAAATCGAGGTCACCGCGGCCTATGACAATCAATTGAAGGTCCGGGCCACCAGAACCTGATTCTGGTAGAATCCGTCCCTGCGCAAGGCGGCAACGAGTGTCCGCGGGAGCCCCATCATGACCACGTTCGAAATCATCGCCATCAGTGTCGGAGGCTTCATTGCCCTGCTGGTGCTGCTGTTCCTGTTCCAGTTCGTGGGCCTGTATCTCCAGGCCTGGGTTTCGGGTGCCAAGGTGCGATTCATCGATCTGGTGATGATGCGGTTCCGAAAGGTCAAGCCGCGCACGATCGTGGAGAACCGCATCACGGCCAAGAAGGCCGGACTCGACATCCCCACCGACATGCTGGAATCCCACTTCCTCGCCGGTGGCCGCGTCACCAACGTGGTCCGATCGATCATCGCCGCCGACAAGGCCCGCATCGAGCTGCCCTGGGAAGTGGCCACGGCGATCGATCTCGCCGGGCGTGACATCCTCGACGCCGTGAGGACCTCGGTGAACCCGAAGGTCATCGACTGCCCGGACCAGGGACACGGACGATCGACCATCGATGCGGTCGCTAAGGACGGCATTCAGCTCAAGGCCCGGGCCCGGGTGACGGTGCGTACCAACATCGCCCGACTCGTCGGTGGTGCTACGGAGGAGACCATCGTCGCCCGCGTCGGTGAAGGCATCGTTTCGACCATCGGATCGGCTGCGAACCATCTCAAGGTGCTCGAGAATCCCGACGACATCTCCCGCACCGTGCTGGAGAAGGGGCTGGACGCCGGCACCGCGTACGAGATCCTTTCGATCGACATCGCGGACATGGACGTGGGTGAGAACATCGGGGCGAAGCTGCAGACCCACCAGGCCAGTGCCGACGAAAAGCGGTTCCAGGCCGAGGCGGAGAAGCGTCGTGCCATGGCCGTGGCCCAGGAAGCCGAAATGAAGGCGGAAGCCCAGAAGAACCGGGCCGTCGTCATCCTCGCCGAGGCCGAGATTCCCAAGGCCATGGCCGAGGCGTTCCGCAGCGGCAACTTCGGAATCATGGACTACTACCGCATGAAGAACGTCATGGCCGACACATCCATGCGATCCTCCATCGCCTCCGAGGACGGCCAGTCCCCCGGCACGGGGCAGTGATCCCCTTCTGATCGCCCCGCAGGGCCCGGAATCATTCCTGCAACGAAAACGGTCGGATGGATACGACTTTGTCGTATCATCGGCCGTGTGGACCACCCAATGGAGCATCGACGCCCATGACCTCCAGCGCCCCCGTCACCGACCGCCCCGCCATCCTCGGCGGACAGCCGGCCATCACGCTGCCGCACGATGACGCCATGCGATGGCCGATCCTCACCAACGAGGACGAGGACGCGGTCCTTCGCGTCATGCGCACGGGCCAGCTCGGCGTCAGCGACGAGACCGCCGCGCTGGAGCAGGATTTCCGGGCGTGGTCCGGACGGGAGTACGCGGTCGCCCACAACAACGGAACCTCCGCCATCTTCGGTGCCATGCACGCCTTCGGCATCGAGCCCGGCGACGAGGTCATCGTGCCGTCGGCGACCTGGTGGTCGAGCGTCATGCCGATCCTTCACTTCGGCGGCATTCCGGTCTTCGCGGAACTCGAAGGCGACTGCCTCGGGCTCGATCCGGAGGACGTCGAACGTCGCATCACCGACCGCACCAAGGCCATCGTCGTCGTGCACCTCTTCGGCATGCCGTCGAAGATGGACGAACTGATCGACCTTGCCCAGCGGTACGACCTCAAGATCCTCGAGGATGCCAGCCATGCGCACGGCGCCGTCTACAAGGGACGCCCCATCGGCACCATGACCGACGCCGCCGTCTTCAGCATGCAGGGCAACAAGCTGCTTCCCACGGCCGAAGGCGGTGTCTTCCTCTGCGACGACGAGGAGATGTACGAAGCCGTCATCCGCCTGGGGCACTACGAGCGCCTGCTCGACCTGACCTCCATGAACAAGTACCTGGCCGCCACGGGCCTCGGCTACAAGTCGAGGATGTCGCCGCTGTCGGCGGCGATCGGCCGGGTCCAGCTCCGGCACCTCGCGGATCGCAATGCGATCCGCAACGAGAACTGCATCAGGCTGGGTCGCCATCTGGAGACGCTCGGCTGCATCCAGCCGTTCCTCGCACCCGACGACATCGAGCGCACCTACTTCGAGTACCTCATCCGGTACGACGAATCGGCGACCGGGCTTCCCATCGACGACTTCACCCGTGCGCTGCAGGCCGAGGGCGCCGAGCTCTCCGCCCCCCGCTACCCGCTGCTGCATCAGATGCCCGTGTTCACACACGGGATCTGGCGTTCGATCACCCGACTCGCCGATGCGGACGAACGTCCGGACTACGACGAGAACGACCTGCCCCTGACGACCGAAGGCAACGGATCACTGATCAAGCTTCCCGCATTCCCCAACGAGGACCACGGTCTGGTCGACCAGTACTGCAGCGCCTTCTCGAAGGTGCTTGCCCACGCCGACGAACTTCCGCGGGAGCAGGCATGACCGACGTCCCGGAACAAGGCACACTGCCCGATGCAGCCGCCGTCGAGCGTCGCATCCGATCCCGACGCGCCGCGATCATGCGCACCGTCATCCACCTGTACTTCGACTTCATGAAGCTGATCCTTCGCGCGCGCTGGTTCTGCCGGGGGGGTGAGCACGTCGAGGATCTGACGACGCCGTTCATTCTCGCCTCCAATCACACCGGCCACGCCGACACCCACTGCATTCTCCGGGTGCTGCCTCCGGAAATCGCCAAGCGGACCGCAGTCGCCGCGGCCTACGACTACTTCGGAACCACCAAGCAGGTCTCCCTCAAGCGATCGCTGATCCAGTTCTGCTCCGCCGCGGGCTGGAATGCCTTCGGATTCGACCGCCGTGATCAATCCATCCGGTCGGTGAAGACCTCGGCCCGTCTGCTGCGGAACAACTGGTGCCTGCTCATGTACCCGGAAGGGACCCGAAGCCGCAGCGGACGAATGGCCGGCTTCAAGCCCGGCGTGTCCGTGATCTCACGACTGAGCCGCTGCCCCGTCGTCCCCACCTGCGTCATCGGCGGGGGCAACCTGTTTCCCCGCGGGGCCTGGTTCCCCCGGCATGCGGTGGTCGAGGTCCGGTTCGGCGAACCGATGTACGCCCGCAAGGGACAGTCGCACGAGGAGTTCACCGCGGAGGTCGAGCAGGCGGTACGCAACCTGCTGCAGG
>CAJWBW010000194.1:0-4005 GCA_913020415.1 uncultured Phycisphaerae bacterium
GCACGATGGCGAGGGGCCCGTTACGGCGGCGCGTCCGCGGCGGCTTTTCACCGCACTTCCCTGCCGGTACCCACGCAGGCATACGCATGAATGAGTCCCGAACGGGTCCTACTGTACCACGGAGATGGGGGCTTGTTCGGCCTTGGGGTCCTCTCGTTGACACTCCCATGCCGCGAGGCTATTCTCGGCCTTCTTGACCCCCTCCGGGCCGATTTCGGCCGGCGGGTTGTTCCGTTGCCCATGCCGGGCAACGTCAGTTGGAGTATTGCTCGATGCCCATCTTCCAATCTCTTCGCGGGCCCGTGGCTCTGCTTGTCGCCATGCTCACCTTCGTGAGTCTTTCCACGACGTCGGGATACGCCGACGACGCGGACGGTCAGGCGGGCGAACAGCACCTCGTGGACTTCGTGCACTACTCGCTGGTTGCCAACACCGAACTTGCCGGGGCCAATGCGGAGTGGCTGCTCGACCACTACGACACCGACGAATCGCTGGCCACGATGTTCTCCGCATCATCCGTGACTCCCGAGCGATTCGACCGGGCGATCCAGTGGGCATCGCGGGTCCCCGGACTCTCCGACACGGTCAGCTTGCTTGCGGGTCGAATCGAAGCCGGAAACCTCGCTCTCTCGAGGGATCAGCAGCGGGTTGCGGAGGCCATCGCCATGCTCGACGGCACCCGACGGGATCAGATGCTCGGCCGCGGCCGACTGATCGCGGCGGGGGAGTACGCCGTTCCCGCACTGCTTCGCGAGATGACCTCGGGCGACAGCGAGGAGCGCCGGTGGGCATCCACCGAACTGCTCCGCGAGATCGGTCGGCAGTCCGTCACGCCGTTGGCCGTCGCCCTGCCCGAACTGGCTCCGGAACATCAGCGACGAGTCTGTGAGATCCTCGGTTCAATCGGCTACAGCCACGCCGGTCCTGCGCTGCTTGAACTATCGATGAACGACCAGTCGCCCGCATTCGTGCGTGAATCCGCGGCCAAGGCCTACCGACGGCTTGGTGGCAATCCCGAGGTGGACCGCCCGGGGATGCTCTACGGAGTGCTTGCTCAGCAGTACTTCGACGGTGCCGAACATCTGGTCGCCGATCCCTACGGGGACATGAACAACATCTGGTCCTACGACTCCTTTGCGGGGCTCACCACGACCCAGGTGCCCACCGCACTGTACGGGCCGATCATGTCCATGCATGCGGCCGCGCGTGCGATCATGTACGACCGCAACAACACCGACGCCCTGGCCCAGTTCATCGCTTCCAATCTTCGCCGTGAGAACCTCATGCCCGAAGGCTTCGTCGACCCGATCTTCGGCGGGCTCGACTACAGCCCGCAGTTCTACGCCACGGTCCACGGTTCGAGCACTGGCCAGGACGTCCTCGCACTCGCCATCGACAGTCGTGACACGCCTCTGGTACGCGATGCCCTGGCCGCGTTGGCCACGAACACCGGAGAGGGCACTCTGTTCAGCGACTACCTCGATCGGCAGCCTCTGCTTGATTCCCTCCAGTACCCGGATCGCCGGGTGCAGTACGACTCGGCCCTGATCCTGGCCCGCGCCCTTCCGCGTACCCCCTTTGCAGGTTCCTATCGCGTCGTTCCCACGCTCGCCTCCGCCGTCCGAACGGGGGGCGAGGAGTACGCCGTGGTCGTCGCCGACACCGTCGAGGACCAGCGCACGGCCTCGGATCGACTCGAGTCGCTTGGATTCACCGTGGTCGGCATGGGGGCGTCGGCCGATGAACTGGTGGACCCCATCAGCCGGGCTCCCGGCATCGACATCGCCGTGATTCGGAAGTCGGACATGAACATGGACGACCCGAACATGGCCGAGTTGCGACGGAACCCCAAGACGTCGGCAACGCCGATCCTGATGATCGTCTCCGCCGGCGACATGCCCAAGTTCGCAGCGAACTTCAAGAACCAGTCGCTGGTCGAAGTCACTCGTACCGGCGTATCCGACAATGCGTTCGCCGCGTCCGTCGATTCACTGATGGAACGGGGCGCCGGAGGGCGTCTGACCCAGCTGGAAAGCGACATCTATGCGATGGAGGCGTTGGGAGCATTGCGTGAGATCGCATTGGCCCGGCCCGGTGCCTACGCCGTCGGCGATGCGGAATCCGCCCTCATCGATGCCCTCGGGGAACGTACGGGCGGCACGCGGATGCTGGTCGCCGAGATTCTGTCGCTCATCGAAAGCGAGCGGGCTCAGCAGGCCCTGCTCGATGCGGCACTGGCCGAAGAGGTGGGGACCGATCGAGTGCCCCTGTTGAACTGGTCCTCCGCGTCCATTCGACGCTGGGGGAACCGCTCCCACCGTCGTCATGTCGAGGAGCTCCGGTATCTCATCGACAACTCCTCCGGCCCCGTCGCGGACGCCGCGGCACGGGTGCACGGAGCAATGAATCTTCCCGCTCAGGAGTCGATCATCGTCGTCATTCCGGGAGCGTGACCGGTTGCGACGTACTTCATGCCGCCCTAGCTCAGTTGGTAGAGCGGAGCTTTCGTAAAGCTCAGGTCACCGGTTCGAGTCCGGTGGGTGGCTTTCGACCTCGACGCCACGCTTCACAGCGTGGCGTCCTGTCTTTCTGGAGAAGAACCGGTGGATGGTAGGATCCGGTGATGAATCCCCAGTTGGAACGCACCACCCGAATCGATGAGGGAACCGGTCCGGACGCCATCGTCTGCCTGCATGGCTGGTGCTGTCGCACCGGAGACTTCATCCAGCAGGTCGACGTGTTGTCGCAGCACTGTCGGATGTTCGTGCTCGACTGGCAGCAGCGTCTGATCGAACGCGGCGGAGACTGCGATTTCGACGTGATCTGCGTGGACATCATGGAGGCGGTGGCCGAGGCGGGCATTGAGCGTCCAGTGTTGTGCGGGCACAGTCTGGGCGGATTCCTGGCTGCGCAGCTGGCCTACACCCATCGCATGGCCATTCGGGGTGTGCTGATCCTCGACAGTTCGCTTCCGCTCCCGGCGGCGGTGCGGGATGTCTGGAGAGACGCTGCTCGCGCCCTCGAGGCCGGGCCCTACCGGGACGTCTTTCCGGGAATCGAGAGTCCCTTCTTCGTCGAGTCCGAGGAGGGGGAGATCAAGGAATCGATCATGCGGGCGATGAGCATGCAGCCGCCGGCCGTCGGCATCGGCCTGCTCGATGCCATCTGCTCCTACGAGTGGGATCGTGAACTCGCCGGCATCGATGTTCCGGTGCACATGGTCGCATCGCAGCATGGCATCCTGAATCTGGAGGCCTTCCATGCGTACGTGCCGGACGCCACCAGTGAGCGGATCGAACACAGCGGCCACTTCATCACGGTCTTTCATCCCGATCGCGTCACGGCGGCGATGAAGCGCATGCTGCAGTGAGCGGCCCGATTCAGACCGGCTTCCTGAACAGGCAGAAGTGGACGCTCGCCAGGGCTGCAAAAGGACCTCGCCTGGAGACGCCATCGAGTATCCGGACGACCGGAAGCAGTGGAAGCTTCTCCATGCCGCGTGGGACGTGGACGTGCCCGACCCGACGCTCGAAGGTCAGCCCGGCAGCGCGGGCCGCTTCCTTCATGCGTCCCGAGGGGATCCAGCTCGAGTAGACCTCTTGATCCACCGCGGAACTCCGCTTGTTGATTCTGCGGGCGGCGGGCCAGTACCAGCTGCGGAGGTTCGCGTAGTTGATCAGAATCGTGCCGCCGGGACGGACCACTCTCGCCATCTGGGACAGGGCCTTTTCCGGATGTTCGAGGTGGTTGTAGACGTTGAGCGAAATGGAATGGTCGAACGAATCGTCGTCGAAGGGAAGTTCGTAGATCGAACCTTCGACGGCCTGCTCGAGTCCCTCCTCGAGACCCGCTTCGCGGATGTTGCCGCTTGCGACCTCGAGCATCTGCGAGGAGAGGTCGCAGATCGTCATCTTCATGCCCATCTTGATCAGGGGCATGGTGAAGCGTGCGGTGCCCTGTCCGATTTCAAGGGCTCGGCCGGACCAGTCAGCGCAGAGATCGGCG
>CAJWBW010000195.1:0-4001 GCA_913020415.1 uncultured Phycisphaerae bacterium
CGGAACCACCCTGTCGACTCCGTGATGGTGCGGCAACGAGCCGCGTCGTTCACCCGCCGATCGATCAAGACGGACGCCAAGCAGGCGGGAATCCGGCTCGCGATCTCGATGCTGGACCTCACCACGCTGGAAGGAAAGGATTCTCCCGAAAAGGTGCGGGCGCTGTGCCGCAAGGCGGTACGCCCCTACGAGGGTGCGATCGAGCAGCCCGTTCCCCCGGTCGCGGCCGTCTGCGTCTATCCGTCCCACGTGCGAACCGCCGCCAAGATGCTCACGGGCACCGGCGTGCATGTGGCATCCGTCGCCACCGGCTTCCCCAGCGGCCAGTACCCGCTGGAAGTCCGGCTTCGCGACGTGACCGCCGCCGTCGAGGCGGGAGCGGACGAGATCGACATGGTCATCAACCGTGGCGCCTTTCTCGCCGGCCGACACGGTGAGGTCGCCGAGGAGATTCGACAGGTCTGGCAGGCCTGCGACGGCGCCCATCTCAAGATCATCCTGGAAACCGGTGAGCTGGAGACCTACGACAACGTCCGGCGGGCGAGCGATCTGGCCATCGAGGCGGTCGACTCCGCCGGGGTCCTGCAGGACGGCGAGGTCTTCATCAAGACCTCCACCGGAAAGATCAATCCGGCGGCGACGATGCCCGTCAGCCTCGTGATGCTCGAAGCGATTCGAGACCACTTCCTCGCCACGGGAGTCCGGATCGGCATGAAGCCGGCCGGGGGCATTCGAACCGCAAAGTCGGCACTGCACTATCTGGTGATGGTGAAGGAGACCCTGGGAGACGAGTGGCTGACACCGGATCTCTTCCGGTTCGGAGCTTCAAGCCTCACCAACGATCTTCTTCGACAACTCCTCAAGGGACTCACCGGCCGCTACATGGCCATGCACGATTTCTCGGAAGCCTGAGACAACGGGTCAACACCATGAATCCCATCGCATCGGACACGAACGAACACGACACGACACCGACCCCGGGGTGGGACTACAGCCCGGCCCCCGAGCGGACACCCGTCGATCTCGACGAGTCGTACGGACTGTTCATCGACGGGTCGTTCCGGGCTCCGAAGTCCCGCAAGCGATTCGATTCCATCAACCCCGCGACCGAGCAGACGTTGGCATCCGTGGCCGAGGCCGGCAGCAAGGATGTCGATGATGCCGTGCAGGCGGCCAAGGCCGCACAGGGCCCCTGGGCCCGGCTGAAGGCGAGTGAACGCGCCAAGTACCTCTACCGGATCGCACGGCGAATCCAGGAGCGCGCCCGTGAACTGGCGGTTCTGGAAACCATGGATGGTGGGAAGCCCATCAAGGAATCACGTGATGTGGATCTTCCACTGGCCGCCCAGCACTTCTTCTATCACGCCGGATGGGCCGACAAGCTCACCTACGCGTTCCCGGGCCGTACCCCCAAGCCCCTCGGCGTCTGCGGACAGATCATCCCGTGGAACTTCCCGATGCTGATGGCCGCGTGGAAGCTCGCGCCCGCACTGGCCTGCGGCAACACCTGCGTGCTCAAGCCGGCCGAGACGACATCCCTGACGGCACTCAAACTCGCCGAGATCCTGCAGGAGATCGATCTGCCGCCGGGCGTGGTGAACATCGTCACCGGCGCCGGTGAGACCGGAGCGGCCATCGTCGACCATCCCGATGTGAAGAAGGTGGCCTTCACCGGATCGACCGAGGTCGGAAAGATCCTGGCCCGGTCCGTGGCGGGGACCGGAAAGCGACTGACCCTCGAACTGGGCGGAAAGAGTCCGAACATCATCTTTGCGGACGCCGCCATCGATCAGGCGGTGGAGGGCATCGTGTCGTCCATCTGGTTCAATCAGGGGCACGTCTGCTGCGCAGGGTCGCGGTTGTTCGTCGAGGAATCGATCGTCGATGAAGTCGTGGACAAGCTTCGACACCGGATGCAGTCGCTCCGCGTCGGGGATCCGCTCGACAAGAACACCGACATCGGCGCCATCAACTCCGCGCAGCAGCTGCGAACCATCGAGCGGTACGTGGATGCGGGCGAGCACGAGGGCGCCATCATGCACGAAGTGTCGTCCGGACCGCTTCCCTCGAAGGGGTTCTGGCACCGTCCCTGCTTCTTCACCGGAGTGCAGCCCAGTCACCTGATCGCCCGGGAGGAGATCTTCGGTCCGGTCCTGTCGGTCATGACGTTCCGCACCCCCGAGGAGGCCCTGAGCCGGGCCAACAACACCCCCTATGGTCTGGCGGCCGGTATCTGGACCAATACGGGTGCCAAGATCTTCGAGATCGCACGCAAGCTCGATGCCGGCGTCGTGTGGTGCAACACCTACAACCAGTTCGATGCGGCGTCGCCGTTCGGTGGATTCAAGGAATCGGGATTCGGCCGCGAAGGCGGTCGACACGGTCTCAAGTCCTACGTGAAGTTCTGACATGCATGCCGGTACGACAACTCGACGCACGATGCCCCTGCGGATCACCGGGCATGCCGCCATGCGCACGCTGGAGGCGTTGATGCTGGCCTGGATCACGTGGTTCGTGGTGGACGCAGTGCTGCTGGCCGGCTCCGAGGATCCGGGGGCGACGGCTTCGGCATGGATGCACTTCGTCAAGAACGGGGCATGGGAATTCTGGGAACATCTGATCCTGGTCCGTGACCCCGCCGTCCGTGGCGGCGCCTGGTGGCTGGTGCTCGCCTGCTTCGCAGTGGTGTCGTTCAGGCGATACCGAACATCGATCGCACGCCTTCTGGAAGGCCCTTCCGAGATTCACCAATGACCACACGGCTGGACGTCGTCAAGACCTGCAAACTCTTCATCGGCGGCGCATTTCCGCGCACCGAATCCGGACGGTCGATGCCCCTGCACGACACCAAGGACCGGGTCATCGCTCACGCCTGCGTCGCATCCCGCAAGGACATGCGCAACGCCGTCGAAGCGGCGAGAAAGGCGTCACCGGGCTGGGAGAATGCCACCGCCTACCTGCGGGGACAGATCCTCTACCGGATGGCCGAGATGCTCGAGGGTCGGCGCGAGGAGTTCACCGCGGCCATCCGGAACACCAGCGGGGTGACACCGGCCAGGGCCCGACGCGAGGTCGAAGCCTCCATCGACCGGCTGGTCCGCTTCGCCGGCTGGTCGGACAAGTACCAGCAGGTCCTGGGCTGCCAGAATCCGGTGGCGGGTCCGTTCTACAACTTCACGGTTCCGCAACCGACGGGCATCACCGCCGTGTTCGCACCCGATGCGCCGTCGCTGCTGGGCCTGGTCACCCTGCTCGCCGCACCCCTGTGCGCAGGGTGCACGGTGGTCGCAGTGGCCTCGGAATCACACCCGCTGCCCGGCGTGCTGCTGTCGGAGATCTGCGCCACATCGGACGTTCCCCCGGGCGTCGTGAATCTGCTGACCGGACAGCGGACGGAGCTGCTGGAACCCGTGGCCCGTCATCGGGAGATCGCAGCGGTGCTGGCTGCGAACCTCACGGCCGGTCAACGGACCACCCTGCAGGACTGTGCCGCGGACAACCTCAAACGGGTGCACCACGTCAAGCACACCGAGTCGCAGTGGGAAGACGATGATCTGGTCGCATCGCCGTGGAACATCGAACCCTTCGTCGAATCCAAGACGATCTGGCATCCCTCCTCGACCTGAACGGGCCGTCAGAGGGTCGGAACCTCGACGATTCGCGGCTCCTGAGGGCGCCCTCCCTTGGACGGGTCGGAGGGATCGTACAGATCGATGATCTGTTCTCCGTTGACCATTCGCTCCGGAAAGTCCATGAGGAATCGCTCGACCTGCGGGCTTCGGAGTCCTGTCTGACCGTCGATGGCTCGATGATCGAACACCCCGACCGTGACCATGCTCATCTCCCGGGCGGGATCATGGTGGTAGAACGCCGGAACCCCCCGCAGACGAAGGCTTCTTGCGTACCGCTCCGCCGCATTTCGACGAGTCCCTTCGGGCCACTGACCACTCTCGAAATCCCCCCAGATGGCGATCTCCAGCGTGTAGAGCACCCGGATGTCC
>CAJWBW010000196.1:0-3983 GCA_913020415.1 uncultured Phycisphaerae bacterium
GGAACTGCTGGCCGAAGGGGGCGGGATCATGTCGACGGTCCGGGCCGTCCGAGCGGCGTCACTGGAGGACCTGGCCGGCATGCTCGAGCAGCGGATCACCACCATGTCCGCCTGGGGCACCGGAACCCTCGAGATCAAGTCGGGCTACGGACTGACCACCGAAGACGAACTCAAGATGCTGCGTGCGATCCATTCGGTCTCGCAGGTCACCTCGCAGCTGGTGACCGGGACGTTTCTGGGCGCCCATGCAATCGATCCGGACGTGCCCGACTTCGTGGAACGCACCATCAACGAGACGCTCCCGGCCGTCGCCGAGGAGTTTCCCGGCATCTGCTGCGACGCCTACTGCGAGACCGGGGCGTGGAGCGTCGAGGACACCACGCGATACTTCGAGCAGGCGGTCGAACTGGGATGCCCCATCCGTGCCCACGTGGATCAGTTCAATGATCTGGGCATGGTCGAGCGGGCCATCGAACTGGGAGCGATCAGCGTCGATCATCTGGAGGCATCCGGTCCCGAGGCCGTGCGGCGGATCGCGGAAAGCAGGACCATGGCCGTGCTCCTCCCCTGCAGCGGGTT
This sequence comes from uncultured Phycisphaerae bacterium, assembly GCA_913020415.1. Classification (GTDB taxonomy): domain Bacteria; phylum Planctomycetota; class Phycisphaerae; order Phycisphaerales; family SM1A02; genus UBA854. The sequence continues at coordinate 580 of CAJWBW010000196.1, forward strand.
CAGTCTCGATGATCGCTACGCACCGGGACGTGATCTCGTGGATGCCGGCGCCGCCGTCGCCGTGGCGACGAACTTCAATCCCGGATCGGCCCCCTGTCCATCCATGCCCATGGCGATCGTGCTCGCCTGTCGAAAGACCGGCCTGACTCCGCAGGAGGCCATCGCCGCCTCCACCTACAACGCCGCGTGCGTGCTGGGACTGCAGGACACGGTTGGTTCGATCGCCATCGGCCACCGGGCGGATCTGGTGGTGCTCGATGCCCGCGACGAGCGCGAGCTCGCATGGGTGATCGCCCCACCTCCTCCCCCGCTGATCATCGGCAACGGCGAGATCGTGCAGTTCCTCGCCGACGCCGGGGAATCGGAGATGGACGAATGATTCAGCGGGAACGCGACATCGCCGCCGCCGAGGCGGCCGCGGAATGCGTCGTCGAGATGCACCGACGTCTCGTCGACTTTCTGGGTCCGGGGCAGACGCTGGGGCAGATCGACTCGTTCATCGGTCGTGAGCTCAAGGCGATGCGCTCCCGCAGCTGCTTCATCCGCTACCGGATACCGGGGCAGGCGCCCTTTCCAAGTCATTCCTGCCTGTCCGTGAACGACTGCGTGGTGCACGGTACGCATCTGATGAGCGAGCAGCCGCTGGTCGACGGCGACGTGATCTCCGTCGACATCGGCGTGCGCTACAACGGCTGGATCGGTGATGCCGCCTGGACCTACGCGATTCGCGACGTGTCCGACGAAGGCCGGCGTCTCATGGACGTCGGCAAGGAATCGCTCCGCCGCGGCATCGAGGCCATGCAGCCCGGTCGACCGCTTGCGGACTGGGCCCGGGCCGTCCAGGCCTACGTGGAGGACGAATGCGGCTTCAGCCTCGTGCGGGGGCTCGGTGGTCACGGGTACGGCAAGACCCTGCACGGTCCGCCGTTCATCTCGAACGTGCTGCCGACCAGACCCGGAGAATGGCCGGACGCCGAACGCCTCTTCACCGACGGAATGCTGGTCGCCGTGGAACCGATGCTCAACGCGGGCGGACACGAGGTCGTGCACGCTCCGAACGACTGGCCGATCAGCACCGCCGACGGATCACTCAGTGTGCACTACGAAGCGGACGTGCTCGTCACGGGGCGCGGTCCGAGAAATCTCACGGCAGCTCTCTTCGACCTGCCGGATGTCGTTGGATAGGAAACGAATGATGCTGCTCAACCCGATCATGGCGATTGCCCTCCTGGCCGCACCGAACGGCCTCGACTACCCCGAGACGCGACGTGTGGATCAGACCGACGTGCTTCACGGCACGACGGTGTCGGATCCCTACCGCTGGCTGGAGGGCGACGTACGCAATGACCGCGAAGTGAGCGACTGGGTCGACGCACAGAACGAGGTGACGCAGGAGTATCTCTCCTCGATTCCGCAGCGTGACGCAATCCGCCGGCGGCTGGGCGAGCTCTGGAACTACGAGAAGATCCGGACGCCCTACCGAATCGGAGATCGCATCTACTTCTCGGCCAACACCGGACTTCAGAATCAGGACGTGCTCTATTCCAGATCCGGTTCGGGAGAGGGGCCGATTCAGGTGGTGCTCGATCCGAATCGCTGGTCCGAGGACGGAACGGTGGCGTTGGGAGGAACGAGTTTCAGCCCCGATGGGCGATACCTGGCGTACGCCGTCGCCGATGCCGGCAGCGACTGGAAGACCTGGCGCATCCGCGACCTGTCCACGGGGGTCGACCTGCCGGATGAGATCCGGTGGTCGAAGTTCTCGACCCCCGCCTGGATGCCCGACGGCAGCGCGTTCTTCTACGGTCGGTACGACGCCCCCGATGACGATGCGTTCGTGGGTCGCAACGAGTTCATGAAGCTGTACCGGCACGTACCGGGGACGCCGCAGTCCCGGGACACGCTGGTGCTCGAGGATCCCGATCACCCGAGATGGTCCTGGGCACCCTCCGTGACCGACGACGGACGGTGGCTCGCCGTCAGCGTCTGGCGCGGTTCGGGCCCCCCCAACATCGTCAAGGCGCTCGATCTCACCGATCCGAATGCCGCCTTCGTGGACATCGTCCCCGAGTGGAACGATGAATACGACTACATCGGCAGCAGCCGCGACCGACTCTTCTTCATGACCGATGCGGACGCGCCTCGAAAGCGTGTGGTCGCCGTCGATCTCGGGGATCCGTCGGCCCCGGTCTGGTCGGAGGTCATCCCGGAACAGGATTCGACCCTCAAGTCCGTCCAGCATGTCGGGGGGGAGCTGATCGCCAACACGATGCAGGATGCGACGACCCGACTCATCCGGTGGAGCGAGGACGGAACCCGGAGGGGAGAGATCGAACTGCCGGGGCTGGGAACGGCCTCGGTCAGCGGTGGCAAGCGGAAGCATTCCGACACGTTCTACTCCTTCTCGAGTTTCACCACGCCTCCGACGGTGTACCGGTTCGATCTCGAAAGCGGACAGTCGACCCGGTTCGACGGATCGCAGCTCAACGTCGATGTCGACCTCGATCAATACGTGGTCGAGCAGATCTTCTACACGAGCCGTGACGGCACGCGGGTGCCCATGTTCCTGGTGCGACACGTCGACATGCCCCGGGACGGAACCAACCCCACGCTGCTCTACGGGTACGGCGGATTCGACATCTCATTGACCCCCTACTTCTCTCCCGCGCGGCTGGCCTGGCTCGAGATGGGAGGGCTCCTTGCGATTCCGAACCTTCGCGGTGGTGGCGAGTACGGGCGGGAGTGGCACCAGGCGGGTACGAAGACCAACAAGCAGAACGTGTTCGACGACTTCATCGCCGCCGCGGAATGGCTGATCGAGCAGAACTGGACGACACCGGATTGTCTGGCGATCCAGGGGGGATCCAACGGAGGGCTGCTGGTGGGCGCCTGCATGACGCAGCGACCGGATCTGTTCGGAGCCTGCCTGCCCGCCGTCGGCGTGCTCGACATGCTTCGATTCCATCTCTTCACGATCGGTGCCGCCTGGCAGGGCGACTACGGTGATGTGGAAAAGGAGCCGGAGTTCAGGGCGTTGCATGCGTACTCCCCCTATCACAACCTCACGGACGGAACTTCCTATCCCGCGACAATGATCACCACCGGAGACACCGATGACCGCGTGGTGCCGGGTCACAGCTTCAAGTACGCGGCCGCATTGCAGCATGCCCACGCTGGCGACGCGCCCGTGCTCATCCGGATCAACCGCCGCGCCGGCCACGGCGCCGGCAAGCCGACCGCGATGCGCATCGACGAGATGGCGGACATCTTCGCGTTCCTGTGCAGTGAACTGGGATGCAGACCGGACGTCCCCGGTCCCTGATCAGCGGAGTCCCAACAGCGAGACCAGACGTCCGGCGGGCAGATCACGGATCCCCGTCGGCTCCCCGGTGATGGCCGCTGCG
>CAJWBW010000197.1:0-3963 GCA_913020415.1 uncultured Phycisphaerae bacterium
CGAGGATCCGATCGAATACATCTTCAAGGACGACAAGGCCAGCATCAACCAGCGTGAAGTCGGGATCGACTGCCTGGACTTCAACGAGGCCCTGCGGGCCCTCGTCCGCGAGGACCCCGACGTCGTCCTCGTCGGTGAAATGCGGGACAAGGAGACCTTCGAGGCCGCAATTCGGGCCGCGGAGACCGGCCACCTCGTGTTCGGAACCATCCACGCCTCATCCGCCTGGCAGACCTTTGGACGTATCTACGATCTCTTCGACCAGGACGAGGTCGAGAACATCCGAAAGCTCCTCGCCTACAACCTGCGGGCGATCGTGTACCAGAAGCTTCTTCCCACCCTCGTCGAGGACGTGGCGAGAATCCCCGCCGTGGAGATCCTGCTCGGCACGCCCGCCGTGCAGAAGTACGTGCTCGAGGCACGTGAGGGCGAGTTGCTGGACATCATCCGCAAGAGCCTCGAAGAGGGCATGGTGGACTTCACGACCTCCCTCGTTCGACTGGTCGAGACGGAATGGATCCATCACCGGGTAGCATTGGAAGCCACCCCGAAGCCGGAAGAACTCAAGATGCGACTCAAGGGCATCTCCTGATCTAGCATGGGAACTCTCACCATGGATTTCGCATTGGCCGCTTCCCTTCTCGGGGATTCATCCGTCCTGCTCATGAGCCCCTGGAAGCCCCTGATCCTCTGGGGCGTCTTCATCGCCTGGGCCTGGCTCGTGGCAACGAAGATCGACAAGGATCTCCGGTACTACAACCTGGGCTGGGAGAAGTGGAATGCCGCCTTCCTGGGCAGTGGCGTGGTGGCCATCATCACCTTCTTCACCGCCGGCGTCTTCTGGATCAGCCTTCCGGCCGGAGTGGTCGTCCTGCTGATTCCCGTGCTCATCTACTGGAAGGTCCGAAACGGATCCGTCCCGGACGGCAAGCAGTACCACCTCTCGTTCTCCAAGGATCCCGCCGCCGCCCAGCAGCGGAAGCTCGAGAAGGCACGACTCTCCGCCGCGATCCAGTACAGCGACGTCACCGGCAACGACGTCAAGGTCCCCAGCAAGGATGATCCCGAGTTCCAGGTCTACCTTCGGACCGAGGACATCATGGGGCCGGCACTGAACGCGAGGGCATCCCGAATCGAGATGCTGCTGACCGATGCCGGGTGCAAGATCGCCTGGATCATCGACGGCGTCCGGTCGAAGCAGGAGGACATGCCCGTCGAGGATGCCGCTCCGGCGGCCAACTTCTTCAAGCAGATCGCGGGGCTCTCCGATTCGGACGCGCGACGCACCAAGTCCGGTTCGTTTTCGCTCAACACCGGATCCGGCGACACCAGCGTCCAGATGTCCATTTCCGGTAGCTCGAGAGGACCGGTGGTGGTGTTCGAGTTCAACCGTGAGACGTCCAGGCTCGTCTCCTACGACCAGCTCGGACTCCTGCCCCAGCAGCGTGCCCTTCTCGATGAACTCGTCGAAGCGCACGAGCGACACGGCATCGTTCTGGTGAGCGGACCCGCCAAGCAGGGCGTGACCACGTCCATCTATTCCATGCTGGGCCGTCACGATGCATACACCTGCAACATCAAGACCCTCGAGCACGAGATCGAGGCGTTCATCAACGGGGTCGACCAGGCCGAATGGGATCCCATGAACCTCGATGTGGACTTTGGCACCAACCTTCAGTCGATTCTGCGGAGGGATCCCGATGTCGCGCTCGTCGGAGACATTCGGGATGCCGAAGCGGCCAAGGCGGCGGCGGCCCCCGGCCGCAAGGGACCGCTCATCTACGTCGGCATGCACGCCGACAGCCTGGTCGCGTGCATACGTGAATGGGTCAAGCACGTCGGCGATGTCGAGGAGGCCGTCAAGCCTCTGCGGGCCGTGATGCATCAACGACTGATCAGGCGACTCTGTCCGAACTGCAAGCAGCAGCTTGCTCCGGAGGAGATGGCCGCGATGAAGCTGCCGCCCGGCATCGGTGACAAGCTCTGTCGACGGGTGGGACAGGTCCAGATCAAGAACAAGATCGTCGATTGTCCGATCTGCAGCGGCACCGGATTCCTCGGCCAGACGGCCATCTTCGAGGTGCTGGTGGTCGACGATGGCGTCCTCAAGCACCTGCGCAACGGAGACCTCAAGAGCGCGCTCTCCGCCGCCCGCAAGGCGAAGATGCTGCAGCTTCAGGAAGCCGCGATCCTCAAGGCAGGGCTCGGAGAGACATCGCTCGACGAGATCGCCAGGGTCCTCTCCTCCAAGAAGAAGCCAGCCGGCAAGACCAAGGTGGAAGCATCATGATCGTCCTCTTCAACATCCTCATCATCGGGATCGTCCTGCTCATCGCCTACTGGTGGATGGACCAGGGGTTCTTCAGCTCCATGCTTCACCTGCTGGCCGTGATTGCGGCGGGATGTCTGGCCTTCGCATTCTGGGAACCGCTGGCGATCGACGTCCTCCTCAGCGGCGGCGTCTTCGACAGCTATGCAATGGGCATCACCCTCGGGGGACTCTTCGCCATCTTCCTGGTGATCCTTCGTGCCACCAGCGACTCCCTGGTGCGGGCCAACATCATTCTGCCCGCCGGTGCGGACAAGACCATGGGCGCGATCCTCGGACTCTTCTCCGGTGTCCTGACCGTCGGATTCACCCTCACGGCCATCGGGCTGCTCCAGGGCCCGCACGAAATGATGGGCTACAAGGGGTTCGGACGGCAACGCGGACAGCCGGGGGTGATCGCGGAAGCAGGTCCCCAACTCTGGATGCCGGTCGACCGATGGTCGAACGCGTTCTTCGACTGGCTCAGCGTCTCGACCATCCGCCCGGACATCAGTGGCGCACCGCTGATGCAATACAACCCCGAGCTCTACAAGATGGGATCACTGCTGCGCGACAATTACAACGCCGGTGAAGGCCAGGTCTCCATGCCCGCCGACGGGGCGGAGATTCCCCGGGTGGCGAAGATCGACGGGGCCGACATGTGGGTCGTCCAGACCAACTTCAAGTCGAGCTCGAGGGACTTCGGCCGACAGCTGGTCCTCTCCAGCTCCCAGGTGAGACTGGTCGGCAGTGCCCGGGGCACCAAGGCCCCGGACGTCATCTATCCCATCGGATGGGTGCAGAGCTCCGTGGAGACCGGCCTTCCCACCACCTACATGTTCGATGATCCTGCCAACTTCGCCTCCGGCACCCCCGGACAGAACGAATCGCAGATGGCCTTCTTCTTCGAGGCCCCATCCGGGTTTTCACCCGAGTTCATCCAGCTGCGGGGAACCCGATTCGACCTTCCCGATGCCACGTCGGCGAATGCGTCGGACCTCGCGTTCCTCGGCGGCGGGACCTCCGGGGGCGTCCAGGACGACCGACAGCTCGGCCTGCCCATCGACGATGCCGTCGACGTCTCCAAGCGCGTGGCCAACTTCCGGCCGAGCGTGAACCGCATTCCCGGCTCCATGCAGCTGACCGAGGACAACGAGTTCGATTCAGGATTCCTTCGCCTGCCCCGGCGATCCGAGTCCCAGACGAGCCGAGCCCTGCAGGTCAACTCGATTGCGACGCCGGGCGGAACGCAGGTGGTGCAGGTGACGGTCAGCAGATCATCGCCCGCATGGCTGGGCGGCAAGGTCGAGGAGCGGGTCAAGCCCGAGGACCAGATCGCCCTGCTGGATTCGATGGGCAACCGATACCTGCCGGTCGGGTACTACTTCATCTTCGGAACCGAGTTGGAACTGAAGCTGGACCCGCAGTACGGCGTCCACACGACGACCGAACTGCCGCAGCTGTCCCCTTCACAGACCGATCAGGTGCTGGTGCTCATCTTCCAGGTCACCGGCGGTGTGAATCTCACCTCCCTGCGAGTCGGACACACGCTCGTCGGCAGCATGAACGTCGAGGCGATCTCGAAGGTGATGGGGCAGTTCGAGCGCTCGTTCGAGGACATGGACGTGCGCTCCGAGTACGTCGAGCAGACGATG
>CAJWBW010000198.1:0-3933 GCA_913020415.1 uncultured Phycisphaerae bacterium
GTGGTGACTTTCCGGGTGAAGATGACCGGTCCGCAACCGCATTGCTGGCCGGTTGCCGATCGATCGAGATCGGCCGGCCATCCGATGCGGGGTTCGTGTGCGTGCAGGCGGTCCGTTCGCACGATGCCGACGTCAACCGGTCCGTTTTCGAATCCGAAGGGTGTCGTTGAACTCCGAGTAGTCGTCCTGCACCCAGCGGGAGGGCAGCAAGTCCACGTGGTGTCCATCGTCCTGCATCGCCTGGATGACCGGTTCGACGAAGTCATGGCGACGTCGCGGGCCGAAGAATGCGTTGGTCGGGAACAGGCGAACTTCCCGTCCCACCCGGAGCAGCTCCCGGACCGCAATCAGGTGGAAGTCCAGGTCGAACTGCTCCGTCTCCATCAGGCCGCCGTGTTCCTTGGTGGCGTATGCGAACAGCAGATGCCCGCTGAGCACGAGATCGAATGCATCATCGTCGAACGGAAGGAAGGGGAGTTGGCCGGTGAGATAGCGATCCGGATGCCTGCGGAATGCATTCATGAACGATTCCAGTGCCTCGATCTTGAGTCGTTCGTACTCCTGCATCCGTTCGAGGTTGTCTCCCGTCTCCGGATCGGCGATCCACGCCTCGACCGTCTGGTGGATCTCCCGCCGGCCCCGAGCCTCCAGTTCATCGGGGTCCTCCCCGTACCGTGGATCGATGGCCGTGATGTCCAGGCCACGGCTCAGCCCCTCGCTGACGAGGCCGTCGGGGCCCCCGGGGCAGTCGAGAATCCGCAGGGACTGCAGAGCATCCTCGTCGAGCGCGTACATGCCCATGCTTTCGTCCCAGGTTCGGCCAAAGAAGACCACGTGATCAAGTGAGAATGGCATGCAAACATCCTACCGATCGACGGGTCGGACGCCACGATGGCCTTGGAATGCATCATGGAGCCCGGTCGGGGCCGTGCACTATCATGCTCGATGGATTGGATGAGGGACTGCACATGAAGAGACGAACCGTATTCATCGCGACGACGGCATGGCTGGGGCTGATGCCGGCACTGGCCCACGACATCCATCGTGAGCATCCCGACGATCACGTCTCGACCCCCTGGATGCAGCCGGAGAAGTGGGAGCATCCCGACCGGTTCCGGCAACTCGATGAAATCCTTCCCACGCCCAGCGATGTCCGGACCGCAAGCGGGGCCCCGGGTCCGGGCTACTGGCAGCAGCAGGTCGACTACGACATCGATGTGACGCTCGATGCGGATCTCCATCGTCTGATCGGATCCGAGGACATCACCTACTTCAACAACAGTCCGCATGAACTCGAATACCTCTGGGTTCAGCTCGATCAGAACCGATTTCGGGAGGACAGCACGGGACGGATGCGCGAACCGTCACCGGATCTGACCGGATCCCAGTCCATCCGCTGGTTGAAGGGCATCCGGGCCAGGAAGACCTTCGAAGGGGGCGTCGACATCATGCGGGTCGTCGATTCGGACGGACGTCCGCTTCCGCATGTCATCAACGGCACCATGCTGCGCATCGACCTCGAGGCCCCGCTGCAGCCCGGCGGCAGCCTGCAGTTCACGATCGGATGGGAGGCCAACATCGTGCCCCACACCATCGGCGGTCGGGGCTGCTACGAGTGGTTCTCCGAGGACGGCAACGCCATCTACGAACTCGCGCGGTGGTTTCCACGTCTCTGTGCCTACACCGACTACGCCGGATGGCAGAACAAGCAGTTCCTCGGACGCGGCGAGTTCACGCTCGAGTTCGGTGACTACGAGGTCTCGATCACCGTGCCCGACACCTTCATCGTGGCCGCGACCGGCGAGCTCCAGTCGCCCGACTCGGTGCTGACGCCCGAGCAGCAGCGGCGACTCCGGGAGGCCCGCACCGCCGATCGACCGGTGCTCGTGATCACGCCCGAGGAAGCGCTGGCCAACGAGGAGCGCGAGGCGACCGGTACGAGGACCTGGACCTTCAGGGCCAAGGACGTGCGAGACTTCGCCTGGGCCGCCTCTCCGAAGTTCGCCTGGGACGCGTGGGGCGTCCCCGTCCCCGGCACCGACGACATCACCATGGCGATGTCCTTCTTTCCCGAGGAGGGGGAGCCGCTGTGGTCCAGGTACTCGACGCAGGCGGTCGCCCAGACCGTCGACACCTATTCGAGGCTCACCGTCCCGTATCCGTATCCCGTGGCGATCTCCGTCAACGGTCCGGTCGGTGGCATGGAGTACCCGATGATCTGCTTCAACGGTCCCCGTCCCGAGGAGGACGACACCTACACGGAGCGGACCAAGTACGGACTCATCTCGGTGATCATCCACGAAGTGGGGCACAACTGGTTTCCCATGATCATCAACTCCGACGAACGGCAGTGGACGTGGATGGACGAGGGACTGAACACCTACTGCCAGTTCGTGACCGAAGCGGAATGGGAGGAGGACTACCCGTCGCGCCGCGGGGAACCCGATCGGATGACGAACTACATGGTGTCCGAACGCCAGGTTCCGATCATGACCAACAGCGAATCCATACTCCAGTTCGGAAACAACGCCTACGGAAAGCCCGCTACGGCCATGAACGTGCTTCGGGAGACGGTCATGGGACGGGAGCTCTTCGATCACGCGTTCCGCACCTACGCACGGCGGTGGGCGTTCCGGCGGCCCGAGCCCGCGGACCTCTTCCGCACGCTGGAGGATGCCAGCGCCATCGATCTCGACTGGTTCTGGCGCGGCTGGTTCTACTCCACCGACCACTGCGACATCGCCGTGGTTCGACTGGAGCGTTTCACACCACGCACCATGAACCCCGACGTCGATCGGGCCCTCGACGTCCGGGAGCGTGACGAGGAGCGTCCCAGCATCTCCGAACTGCGGAACGAAGGCATGGAGCGTCGGACCGATCGGTATCCCGAACTGCTGGACTTCTACAACGAGTTCGACGAGTTGGAGGTCACGCCGGCCGATCGACGGGCCTACGAGTCCTTCCTCGAGGATCTGGACGACGACGACGCGGCCCTGCTCGAGCTCCCCTGGACATTCAACGTGATCACCTTCGAGAACGTCGGCGGACTGCCGATGCCGATTCCGTTGCGGGTCACCTTCGAGGACGGATCGACGGAGGATGTCATGCTTCCGGCGGAGATCTGGTCGCAGAACTCGCCGCGGGTCAGCAAGATGCTGGTGACCGAACAGCCCATCGTGCAGGTCGAGATCGATCCGCATCGTCGGATCGCCGATGCGGATGCCACGAACAACCTGTACCCGCAGGAGATCGAGGACCACAGGTTCCGGATCGCGGGTCCCTCGTCGCGTCGCAACCCGATGCAGCGCCAACGCAACGAGGATGCCCGAACGCAGGGCGGCGTGGTCGCCGTCTCGGTCGCCCGGGTTCTGCCGGCGGTCTGGTGGCAGGCGGCGGAGTCGGAGGGGGATCGCCCGCCCTCGGCGTTCGCGACCGATCTGCTGGCCCATGAACGCATCGCCGGTCTCCGAGATCCCTGGGGGCAGCCGGTCACCATCGAGTTGTCCGGAACCGCCAGCCTGCAGGACGACCCGGAGACCACCGAGTTCTGCCGGGTTCGCAGCCTGGGGCCCGATGGCGAAGGGGGCACGGACGACGATCTGCTCTGGGTCATCTATCTTGATGGACACATCAGCGAGAAGGATGGAGGATCGGACTGAGTTCCGGGCTCGGATGAAGCAGGAAACAGTGACAGAAGATCAGTCCCGCCTCGCCCAGGTGTGGTTCGTCGCCGCCCGGGCGATGGCGGTTGCCGACGGCACGGTTCCCGCGGCCAAGGAGGCGTCGGCGGGACTCTACGCCCAGGCGATTCTCGGCCTGTCCGAGGAGGCCTGTCGGCACGCGAAGTCCCCGGACCAGATGAAGCACCAGACACTCGTGGACTGTCTGGCCGGAGTGCACGCCCTGCCGGCCGAACAGGCGGAGAAGATCATG
>CAJWBW010000199.1:0-3882 GCA_913020415.1 uncultured Phycisphaerae bacterium
GCCGAGATCCAGAACCGGCCCGACGATGCCGACGAGGCGGTGATCCGTCGTCGTTTCGAGGTGTTCCACGCGGAGACGGCGAAGGTGATCGCCCACTACGATCCATCGATGGTGCATCGGGTCACCGCCACGGGCGCTCCGGGAAGCATCCTGCTGAACATCCTGCAGACGATGATTCCGGCCATGGAAGGTCACTTCGGCAACCCGCTGGCCTGATCCCCGCCGGACCGGACATTGCCCGTCGCCCCTCGTTCGATCGCGGGTAGAATGTCATGGTTCATTGACAACTGGGGCCGATTGGTTTCGACCGGGCAGGGAAGGCCTGTCGTTGCATGTCGTGGAGCATCCGGGCCACGTAAAAAGGATGCAAACCTTTAACTGCCAACACGCAGTACGCACTCGCGGCCTGATTTAGGCCCCGACGGGTCGCGCTCGACGCCCGATAGGGCGCGCCCCGCTGACATCGGGCTGGTTCCAAGGCGCTGACATTCCTCCTTGGAATGAGACAACTGTCTGTCATGGCTTCTTCGCATGGTGGGTCACCGAGCGGTGATGAGGCCGAGATTCAACTGGTGACTATGCATGTAGACGCGGCTTGCTGACTGTTTCGGCACGGGGGTTCGAATCCCCCCGGCTCCACTTTGAATTCCTCCAGCCCCCCGGCACGCTCCGGGGGGCTGTTGCGTTTCCAGCGACAGCACGATGTACCATCGCGAACATGACCGGCATCATCCTCGGCGCTGCAGCCATCAGCATCCCCGTCTCGATCGTCCTCTGGCTCCTGCTGCGACGCAGCGTGCAGCGAGTGCAGGCGAGAACCCAGACCATGCTCGAGCGGAGCTTCGATGCGAATCCCGATGCCAAGACGATGAAGGCCGTGGACTTCATGACCGGCACGCGGTTCGGCCGCGCCGCGGACGCACGACCCTGCCGAATGCGCCATCCGGATCTGTTCCTGCTGAGCACCCTGCTGCTGTCGACTTTCGTGCTCTCGTTCTTTGTCCTGCTGAACAATGAACCCACCGACGCTGACACGACATCAGATCGCAGCGAGTCGCAAATCCCCGTCGAATAAGCCCCCGCGGCCACCGCCCCCCGCCCCCCCGCACCATCGAAAATTCCCGTTGCCGGCGTCCTTCCGCGCGCCTATGGTTTCGACCTCGGGCATTTGACCCCCTACCACAACCCCTCACGGAAGGACACCCCATGTCATCCACAGAAACCAACACCTGGCCGGAATTGGCCATCAGTCTCTACGAACACCTCACCGGCAAGAACGCCGAGATCATCTACACCTTCGAGGACATGAAGATCGGCATCCCCAGCAGCACCGATGAGAACGCCAAGCGGGCCCCCTGGCACCTCGACGGCACCATCCGCATCCACACCCGCACCCACGGAGGCTGATCATGGGCGTGCGACTCAGCGGGGACCTGACCATCCGCTCCGGATCCCATCGGGCCCGGCTGCACGGTCGTGACTCGCACCTGACCATGGATTTCGAGTCGCTGCGGTCCATTCTGCACCTGCAACGCCAGCTGCCGCGACCACTTCCGGTGGCCGGAACCAGCGGGACCGACCCGATCACGATCCTCGTGCGGGTCCGAAAGGTACTCGTCGCCACCGTGCTCATGCACTCGGGGCGGTTCACGATCCGTCGACACTGGCTCGGAATGCTGCGAAGTCTGTTCGTACGTCGATGAGCAGCCCCGTTCCAGGAACGCCAGGCCAGGGCTGGAAACTCGGCCCCAATGCGTCCGGCTGGGCGATCGACATGGTCTGGAAGGATCTGCTTTTCATGCATTGGAAGGTGGACGCGGCGTACCTGCAGTCGCTGCTTCCACCAGGACTCGAGGTCGACACCCACGCCGGGAGGGCGTGGGTGGGCCTCGTGCCCTTCACCATGGATCGGGTCCGCCTCAGGGGACTGCCGCGGGTTCCCGGATTCACATGCTTTCATGAGTGCAACGTTCGTACCTACGTACGGTGCGACGGCATTCCGGGGGTGTGGTTCTTCAGTCTCGACGCCGCCAATCCGTTGGCGGTCTGGACGGCTCGGCTGGTATGGAAGCTGAACTACGTCTTCGCCCGCTTTCGCGTGGGAACCGAGGACGGACTCTGCACCTACGGTGTTCGAAGGCCCGGGGGCGAACGCAGCCGGATGCAGTGGCGGGTCGGTGATCCGCTGCCCCCGTCCGAACCGGGAACACTGGAACACTTCCTGACCGAGCGCTACTGCCTGTACTCCGCTTCACGCGGTCGCGTGTGGCGCGGCATGGTCCGGCACGAACCCTGGACCCTGTGCCGGGCCGAGGTTCCGGAACTCGACGACGAACTGGTGCGGGCCGCGGGCCTCGAGGTCCAAGGTCCCCCGCTCTGCCACGCCGCCCGACCGGTGCACGTGCACGGCTGGCCGATCAAGCGGATCCGCTGAACAACCATTCGTGAGACCACCTCAGGGCCCGCCACGGCCCGCTTGCGGGAAAAGCCCTTGCTCCGCCGGTCCGCCCCTGTCAGGATGGATCGCAGGCGGAGGAGAGGTACTCCATGCGATTCGTTTCTATGACCGGCTTAATGCTGTTGACCGCCTCCGCCGTGGCCGACAGCTTCAACCAGACCAAGGACTTCAGCCCGATCATCAACGGCGGCACGCCGTTCCGCGTCACCATCGAGGAGGTCCCCTGGACCGGAGACGCCCTGCCGACCATCCAGTCGGCGGCCTACGCCAGATACGGCCACTACCTCGTCTTCATCGGCGGACGCACCTCCGGAGTGCACGACTTCACCTGCTCGCCGGAAGACAACTTCGAACCCAAGCGGTACAACCGCGACATCTTCGTCGTGGACTACCTCAACGAGTCGGTCCACCAGCGATCGCTCGACGACAGCGACCTGACCACCATGCAGATCGCCGATCTCGCCTCGACCAACAAACTGTTCTTCCACGACACGGAACACCTTCTGCTGGTGGGCGGCTACGGCTACCAGGATGAGGAGCCGCCCCCGGGGACCGAATGGCCGGGCTGTCCGATGAACAGCACCAGTCGATTCCTGACCTACGACACCCTGAAGGTTCTCGATCTCGCCGGCATCGTGGAATGGACCAAGGGCGACGAAACGGAACTCTCCCAACATGTTCGATTCGTCGATGCACCCGAGGACGACACCGATCTCTTCGCCGTCACCGGCGGCACGATGCTACTGGTCGAGGACGAGTTCTGGCTCTGCCTGGGACACCGCTTCGACGGCGGCTACCTCGACGAGTTCGCCGGCTGCCCCTGCCCCACTCCGGCGCAGCAGGAATACACCAAGAGCATCCGACGCTTCTCGTTCGATCCGGACGATTCGATGTCGACACCCGTCTTCATCGGGGAGACCGATGATCCCCCGCCCTGGGCCCGGCGACGCGACCTCAACGTCCTTCCCGTACGCTTCGGAGACCAGGACCGCGGCGCCGTCGCGCTGGCCGGCGTCTTCACCCCCGACGTGGGCATCTGGACGGTCCCCATCACCATCGATCCCTCGGGCACCATGCATCAGGCCGATCCGACCGAGCCGAGCACCTTCAAGCAGGGGTTCAACATCTACCACTCCGGGACGATGTCCTTCTGGTCTGAGGACCGGCAGGAGAACTGGATGCTCGTCCTCGGTGGCATGGGATACCAGGTGCTCAGCGGCGGCGTCATGGTCGAGGAACCGTTCATCCCCTACTCCAACGAGGTCCTGGCCATCCGATTCGATCCCGGCGAACTGCTCGACGACAGCGACGACGAATGGTCCCAGCACTTTCCCGACGCCCGGTTCCCCGAGATCCTCGATGGTTCGACCGGCCTCCCCTACTACTTCGGCAGCGAGATGGCCGTGCTTCCGGTGATCGATCAC
>CAJWBW010000200.1:0-3865 GCA_913020415.1 uncultured Phycisphaerae bacterium
CGAGTATCAGCCAGCTGCCCACGCTGAAGTCCACCGGACGCAGCACGATCACCAAGACCAGCAGGCCGATGCTGACCAGGGACCAGGCGACGGTTCCCCACCACGCCCACCATCGAATCCGCAGCGTCCCCACACCCATCCCCAGGATCCAGATCGACAATCCGGCGTAGACGACCCCATCGAGGACGATGAGTCTCTCGGCCCGGCGAAGTTCGTCTCCGGTCTGCTGTGCCTGACGCTCCGCACGGTTGGTACGAAACTCCCGATCGGATGCGACCTCCAGGCTCTTCTCCACCGCGTCCAGATTCCGATCGATCTGGAACCCCCCGACCAGTATGACACCCGACAACAGCAACCCCAGCACACCAAAGAAGATGGAGAGCATTCCGATTGCGGTCATCCAACTGCTGCGTCGAGTCACGTGGGTCCTCTCAGACGTGTCGCGTAGACCTGAGAATACACAACTTCCCGAAGGTGGGGACCACCAGTCCGATTCCACGGACGACGGTTGCGTCGCCCGCAGCCCGCGGTAGTCTTGACGATGAAGGACCGGACATGAGCAGCACTTCCATCGAAAAGCAGAGCGCGGACTGGTGGGCGGGCATCAAGGCCTCCATCACCGTCCACGAGCAGGAGATGATCGCCTTTCGTCGTGATCTCCATGCCCATCCCGAACCCTCCGGGGAGGAGCGTCGGACCACGACGCAGGTCGCCGAACGACTGCGCGCGGATGGACTCGTCCCGCGGATCATGGATGACGGCTGCGGCATCGTGGTCGATCTCGAACTCGATCCGGGATCCGACACGTGCTTCGCGATCCGCTCGGATCTCGATTCCGTCGCCGTCGACGACGCCAAGCAGGTCGCCTGGCGATCCACCCGCCCCGGGTGCTGTCACGCCTGCGGACACGACGCCCACACCTCGATGGCGCTGTTCTCGCTGCTCACGCTGCACGAACACGTCGACGCGATCCGCAGCATGAAGCCCGAATGCAACCTGCGCTTCATCTTCCAGCCCGCCGAGGAGACCACGAAGGGCGCACGACGCATGATCGAGCAGCACGCGCTCGACGGAGTGCGATCGATCATCGCTCTGCATGTCGATCCCTACCTCGAAGCGGGACACATCGGTCTGCGAGCCGGCCCCCTGACGGCAAACTGCCTGTCCTTCAGGATCACGGTGACCGGACGCGGTGGACATTCCGCCCGTCCCTACCAGAGCCTCGATCCGATTCCGGCCGCCACGAACATCGTGAGCATGATGTACCAGCTGTGCCCGCGAAGCATGGACAGCCGGTATCCGCTGGCACTCACCGTCACCTCCATACACGCCGGCAAGGCATTCAACGCCATCCCCGACAGTGCCGAGATCTGGGGAACGATTCGGACCTCCCGGGACGAGGACGAACGGAACGTCAGGGATCGACTGCAAGACGTGCTGCGGGGCATCGCGACCACGACCGGTTGCGCCGTCGACATCGAATTCCCGCATTCATCACCGGCCACCGACAACGATCGCGATGTGATCGAGCGGCTCTGGGCCGCGGGGGAAGCCGCGCTCGGAGCGGCGCGCGTGTCGCTGGTCGAGATGCCCAGTCTCGGGGGCGAGGACTTTGCCTACTACCAGCAGGTTGTACCGGGCGCGATGGTGCGGCTGGGAACCGCGTTCCAGGATCCGAATGCCAGATTCCCCCTGCACTCCCCGGAGTTCGACATCAACGAATCGTCGCTCGTCGCCGGCGTCCGCTTCCTCTGCCGCGCGGCGATCCGCTCCGTCGTCCCGGAGTGCTGAATCGCCGACGAATCGAGTACAGTGCCGTCGGCGACAAGGAGCCGCCCGACCATGCACAGGAAATTCAAACCTTCCCCGGAACACACCATCGGCGTCGAGATCGAACTCGCTCTCGTCGACATGGAGACCAAGGCGCTCGTCAACGAAATCGACTTCCTGCTTGATGCCTGTCCGGCGCAGTGGAAGGACGCCGTGAAGAACGAGTTCATGCAGTCGTACTGCGAATTCAACACCGGCATCTGCCACACCGTCGACGAGGTTCGTACCGACTTCGCGGAGAAGCTCCAGTGGGGATACGAGAAGGCCGCCGAGCGCGGGATGACCTTCCTCTGGAGCGGGACCCATCCCTTCAGCCACTGGAAGGAGCAGTCCCTCTCTCCCGGAGATCGCTACGAATGGCTGATGCAGACGATGCAGTACGTCGCCCGGCGGCTGGTCGTGTTCGGGCTCCATGTCCATGTGGGCGTCGACAGCGGCGACAAGGCCATCCAGATGTGCGATCGACTGCTTCGGCACCTTCCGACGCTCATGGCACTGTCCTCGAATTCCCCCCACTGGCTGGGCCAGGACACCGGACTCCACAGCTACCGATCAAAATTGATGGAATCGCTTCCGACCGCCGGCATGCCCGAGACCATGCGCAACTGGTCGGAATACATGTGGCTGATCGAGCACCTCATCTCGACCGGGTTCATCCACTCCCCGAGCGAGATCTGGTGGGATGTCCGTCCGAGTCCCCAGTTCGGCACGGTCGAGATTCGGGTGATGGACACACCGATCAACATGAAGCACCTGCTCGGGCTCGTCGCCCTCTGCCAGAGCCTGATCGCGGGCATCTCCGAGCACATCGATCGCGGCGCCTACCTCTACGACAGTCATCCGATGATCGCCCGGCAGAACAAGTGGCACGCCGTCCGGTACGGACTGGACGCGAACTTCGTCGACTTCGACACCATGCTCGCCGTGCCCGCCCGGCAGGTGGCGCGAAGACTGGTCGACCAGTGCGCTCCCCATGCGGAACGACTGGGCTGCAGCAACGAACTCGGCTACATCGAGGATATCATCGACCAGGGTTCCGGTGCCGACATCCAGAAGCGCGAGCTCCGGCGCGGCGACATGCAGGCGACCACGCAGGGGATTCTCGATGCGACGGGCCGGCCATGGGAACTCGGCCCCGCCACCTCGCGTTCATGACGACGGCGCGGTTCGTTCGGTGACGAACGATCGGATCGATGCCAGCAGCTGCTCGAAGACCTGGTCCTCGGGGGGACCCGCGTCGATCAGAATCGTTCCCTCGGGGTCTTCTCGAATCTGCTCGAGGTACCCCGCACGAACCCGCTCCTGGAACGCCTGCCCCTTCTCCTCCATGCGATCCGAATCACCACCTCGACGGATGGCCGCGGTGGCGGAATCGACGTCGAAGATGATGGTGCAGTCGGGCCACTGGTCACCGACCGCGATCTGACCGACCGACAGGATGTGCTCCCGGTCGAGTCCTCCGGCCGTGCCCTGGTAGGCGAGGGTGGAGGAGATGAACCGGTCGGCAAGCACCACCGCTCCCCGCGTCCGCGCGGGGGTGATCAGTTCGTCGACCAGTTGACTTCGGCTGGCCATGTACAGGAGCATCTCGCAGCAGATGGTCATCTCGACGTTCGCCGAATCAAGGAGAATCGAGCGGATCTGCTCACCGATCGACGTGCCCCCCGGCTCGCGGACCTCCACCACATCGAGTCCCTGTTCGGTCAGCCATGCGGCCAGGCGACGGAACTGCGTGGTCTTGCCCGACCCGTCGGGACCGTCGAACACGAGAAACCGGCCTTTGAGTTGATCGATCCAGTCCTGCATCGGGATGGATCATCCCCCACCGGAGCCGGATCGGCAACCCCTCCGGCCCCGCGATCCGTACCATTGACGCGTGCGCATCGTGCTTCGAGAATCCGACGGCTCCAGAACGACCCTCGATGTGGATCCGGTCCGTCGGCCGCCGAGGATCCGGGATCTCGAGGATACGCGGGACGTGTTCCTGGAATGGGACCAGGCGCTCGACGACGATGGTCAACTCCGACGCTGCCTC
>CAJWBW010000201.1:0-3865 GCA_913020415.1 uncultured Phycisphaerae bacterium
CTGGAGCGCATGGCGGATCACTGCACGAACATCTGCGAACAGCTGATCTACCTGGAGACGGGCAAGGTCGTCCGTCATCTCTCGTCGGGATGGTCCGAGCCGTCCCTGCCGGATTCCTGAACAGATGACGAGCGATCGACTCACGAAGATCCGCGAACTGCTCGAGGCACACGAGCAGAGTCATCTGCTCGGGGGGTGGGATCGACTCGACGAAACGGCTCGGGAAGCGCTGCTGAACCAGCTGCAACTGCTCCCGTGGGAGACGATCGACGTGGTGCGCGAGTCCATCCAGCACCGGGTCGAATCGAATCCTCCGCCGTCGAACCTGGAACCTCCGCAGACCTGCGACCCCGCCGGCCCCGATGCCGCCGGATTCTTCGACCGCGGTGCCGAACTGATCGCCGCCGGCAGGGTGGCCGCGTTCACCGTGGCCGGTGGGCAGGGAACCCGTCTCGGATGGAACGGTCCCAAGGGCACCTTCCCCGCGACTGCGGTGAGCGGGAAGCCGCTGTTCGCGATCTTCGCCGAGCAGCTGCGTGCGGCCCAGCGGCGGTACGACGTGGTCATTCCCTGGTACATCATGACCAGCCCCCTCAACGACGCCGCGACCCGGGCCTTCTTCCTCGACAACAAGTGCTTCGGTCTGCATCGCAGCAACATCATGATGTTTCCCCAGGGGACCATGCCCAGCTTCGATGCCCGAACGGGTGACCTGCTGCTCGCTTCCCCGGGTGTGGTGGCGGAGAATCCCGACGGTCACGGTGGGGCGCTGGATGCGATGGCCCGCAGCGGTGCCCTGGCGGACATGGAATCCCGGGGGATCACGATCGTGAGCTCGTTCCAGGTGGACAATCCCCTGGTGCGGGTGGTCGACGAATGCTTCATCGGAATGCACGAAAGCGACGAGCACTCCTCCGCGGAGGTCTCCAGCAAGATGGTCCTCAAGGAGGATCCGTCGGAACCGGTGGGGGTCTTCTGCCGGGTGGACGGTCGGACGCATGTCGTCGAGTATTCCGATCTGCCGTCGGACCTCGCCGAGGTCCGGAACGGGGACGGTTCGCTGCGGTTCGGAGCGGCCAGCATCGCCGTGCATCTGTACTCGGTTCCGTTCGTCTCGCAGCTCACCGGTCAGGGGGGCGACCCGCTGCCGTGGCACCGTGCGTTGAAGAAGTCGTCGTGGTGGGATGCCGCCTCGGGAGCGATGGTCGAACCGGAGGGTCCCAATGTCATCAAGCTCGAACGATTCATCTTCGACATCGTTCCCCGGGCCGAACGTTCGGCGATCCTGCGAACCGAGCGTTCCCACGAGTTTGCTCCGATCAAGAACGCGACGGGACCGGATTCGCTCGAGACGTCGCAGCAGATCCAGAGCGATCTCTACGGCGGTTGGCTTCGTCAGCACGGTGTGCAGGTGCCGCAGGACGATGCGGGTCGAACCACGGTCCGTATCGAAATCGAACCGTTGACGGCCATGCGGCCCGGCGATCTCGCCGGCTCGGACCTCCCGGCCGCGATCGAACCGGGCGGCTCGCTGCTGCTGTGACCGCTACACTGGCCGCATGATCTCGCGTACGAACCTGCTCAAGCCGCGTTCATTGTTCATCCTGCTCGGCGTGGCGGCCATTCTCGCGTGCATGTGGTTCGTGATGCGTGCCTGGCACGCCGAGTCGCACCAGGTGGAGATGTACGTGCGGGGGGCGTTGACCGACTACGGTCCGCTGCTGCTCTTTCTGCTTCTGATGGCGTCCGGAGTCGGTGTCTCGCTGGGCGAGGACGTCTTCATCATCCCGGCCGGCTACCTCATGGGGCAGGGGATCATGCCGATGGGATGGACGATTCTCGCCGCGTACCTCGGCGTGATCATGGCGGACACCCTGTGGCTGCTGGTCTGCAAGACCATGTCGAGGCGGATCCTGAACATCCGGATGTTCCGTCGGCTGATGCACCCGCGTCGCATTCTCGAGATCAAGTATCAGTTCGAGCAGTACGGTGTCTGGGTCGTCGTGGTCAGTCGATTCATTCCCGCCAGCCGGACCACGGTCATCACGGCCGCGGGCATCGCCCGAATGAGCACCTGGAAGTTCCTGCTGGCCGAGACCCTGAGCGCCGTACCGACCGTGATCACCCAACTGGGGATCGGATGGCTGGCCGCCAAGGCCATCGGAACGGGACCGGAAGCCCGGCATGTCCGGCTTGCGATCACGATCGGACTGGGCGTCCTGCTCGTGGTGGGCCTGTTCTGGTGGTGGCGGCGTTCGCGTCGGGCCGAAGGGCCTCGCCCGAGGGCCCGAATGTCATGGCTGCTGGAGGCGACCGGTCGCCGCGTACCGTCGCAGGAGCACTGATACCCGATGTTGGAACTGCTGCATCAATACGGACCGGTGTACGGGCCGATCATCCAGTTCCTGCTGCTGATGTGCAGTGGAGTCGGAATCGCCATCGGCGAGGACGTCGTCAACATCCCCGCCGGCATGCTCGTCGCGGAGGGGGACATGGTCCTCTGGTCGGCGCTGCTCGCGGGCTACCTGGGCGTGGTCTGCAGCGACTGCCTGTGGTTCCTGATCGTGTCCCGGTTCGGGGTGCACCTGTTCCGGATCCGTCGCTTCAAGCGACTGCTGCATCCACGACGTCTGCTGCGGGCCAAGTACCAGGTCGATCGCCGCGGCGCGTGGTTCATCGTGCTGGCGAGGTTCATTCCCGCCAGTCGGACCTCGGCCATCACCGTCGCGGCCATGTTGCACCTTCCGTTCTGGAAGTTTCTGCTGGCGACCGCGACCTGCGTGCTGATCACCGCACCGATGCAGATCGGGGTCGGGTACCTGATCGGACTGGGCCTCACCACCCGGGACACCTTCGGCACGGTCCAGTGGGTGGTGGGCCTCTCTCTGCTGGCCGCGGTCCTCGTCGTGGTGGTCTGGGTCTGGCGACGAAGTCGCCGCAGCGGCGCCGCGCTCCCGCGGGCCAAGGCACGGTGGCTGCGGCAGTTCCGAAGCGGGGTTCGTTGACCCGAAATGCCCGTTGGCGTTCGGGATCGGCCTCTGCACCGTATACTTGACATCTTTCCGGGCCCCGGAATCATCCGGGCCGGCGTGGGAGGTGCTCCATGCGTGCAATCGTCACGGGACAGATCGGAATCGACAAGAAGCCCTACCTGCAGGCCGTGGCCGATCTCGGTGGCCAGCGGGGCAAGACGCTGCCCCTCTTCAACGTGGGCAACATGATGTACGAGGAGGGACCGGACATCCGGCCCGGACGCATCCTCGATCTGCCTCTGAGTCGACTGGCGTCGCTGCGTCGGGCGGCGTTCAAGGACATCATCGCCCAGACCGCACCGATCGGAGATCATCCCGACATCATGGTGAACACCCACGCCACCTTCCGGTGGCGGCACGGGCTGTTCAGCGCCTTCGACTTCGACCAGATGAACACCCTGGCCCCCAACATGTTCATCTGCCTGCTCGACAACGTCGAAGTGGTGCACCATCGTCTCCACGAGGAGCACGACATCGACGCGACGCTCAAGGACTGCATGGTCTGGCGCGAGGAGGAGATCATCGTCACCGAGCTGCTGGCCCACGCGATGGGATGTCACAACGACTTCTACATTCTGAGTCGCGGGCGTCATCAGGACACGGTCGAGACCGCGCTGCGTCTGGTGACGCGTCCCGAGATGCGCAAGGTCTACCCCAGCTTCCCCATGAGCCATGTCATGGACATGCCCGAGGTGCTGGCCGAGATCGAATCCTTCCGGGAGGAGCTGGCGAAGCACTTCATCACCTTCGATCCCGCCGATGTCGACGAGAAGCTGCTTCTGGACAACGGAATCGCCGCGGCGAAGGAGGGTCGCGACTGGATCGAGGTCGAG
>CAJWBW010000202.1:0-3855 GCA_913020415.1 uncultured Phycisphaerae bacterium
TGGTTCCCTTGATCGGGCGGGTGACGACGCGGCGACCATCGTCGACGGCGTCGACCTGCAGGTACAGCTCCGGACTCAGGCTGAGGATCGCACGGTCGAGACCGTTCTCGTCCGGCAGTTCCATGTAGAGCCCGTACATCGGGCCCGCGGTGTTCAGGGCGTTCACCGTCAGGGACCGGAGGTCGCCCTCGACGGACGCGTGCAGACGTCGGGCCAGATTGGCCTGGAACACGTCGCCCTCGTGGATGTAGTCGCGGACCCGCTGGATGTGATCGATGAACTCGGCCTCGCCGGGAACGCTGCGGGGTGCCGAACAACGCAAGCCGTCCGACGGCGGAGTGGGGGATGGAGGGGGCGCCTGGGCGTTTCCGAACGACCACCAGCGGGCGTGTTCGTGATCGTAGGCCAGTCCCGCGGGGCACCACAGGAGATCGAACATCGGCCAGGAGCCGGTCCGGGTCCGGTGGCGTGCGGTCGGTTCGATGTTCGTGCCCAACTCGTAGGAGAGGGCGGCGAGCCATCCTTCGTTGAAGGGCAGTTCGGGCCCCGTGGTCGAGTCCGTGTGATCAAGCAGGGACTGGATCAGTGCAAGCGGGTCCTCGGTGGTCGAAGGGAGCTCGATGGGTGGCGAGGCCGGTCCGGACCAGTGGACTCGTTGCGACGCGGTATCAACTCGTAGATGACCCCGTGGCGTGCAGAGCAGGGACCACCGTGACCAGTGACTGTCCCGACGGGCCGATGAAAGCATGGCCACCGGCCGATGACGGGGCCAGTCACCGAGCATGCTCATCACATCGCGGTTGTCGTCGATCCGGCGTGGAGGTTCATTCCCCATGAAGTCCATCATAGCCACGCCGGGAGTGGTTCCGGAACGTGTCTTCGGCCGATACAATGCCTCATCACGCCCGGTAATCAATGAACACGGCACGGACAGGAGCCCACCTGATGGCGGTCAAGACACGCACTCGCACCAAGAGCACACGAACCACCGGCCGCAAGGCCCGAATGATCTACGGCTTCGCGCCGGAACGGACGGACGGGCGGGCCGGCCAGCGCGAGCTGCTGGGCGGCAAGGGCGCGAACCTCGCGGACATGACCTCCATCGGGCTGCCGGTGCCTCCCGGCTTCACCATCACCACCGAGACCTGTGCGGCCTACTCCAAGGGCGGCAACCGGATGCCTTCGGGGCTGATGAAGGAGGTCGAGACGCACGTCAAGCGGCTCGAGAAGTTCACGGGCAAGTCGTTCGGGTCCAAGACGAATCCGCTGCTGGTCTCGGTTCGAAGTGGTGCGGCGGTTTCGATGCCGGGCATGATGGACACCGTGCTGAACCTGGGACTGACCGACGCCGCCGTCGAAGGCCTTGCGAAACTGACGGGCAACGAGCGGTTCGCGTGGGACGCCTATCGTCGACTGATCAACATGTTCGGCGACGTCGTGATGGACGTCGACCATCATCACTTCGAGGCTGCGTTCTCGAAGATCAAGAAGAAGTACAAGGTGACCGAGGACACGGACGTGCCCGCGGAAGGGCTGCGTGAGCTCTGCACCGCCTACAAGGCGGTCTACCGCAAGCACGTCGGCAAGGCGTTCCCGCAGGACCCCATGAAGCAGTTGCAGCACGCCATCGAGGCGGTGTTCCGTTCGTGGAACGCTCCCAAGGCGATCTCCTACCGGAAGATCAACGAGATCACCGGCCTGCAGGGCACGGCGGTCAACGTGCAGACGATGGTCTTCGGAAACATGGGTGACGATTCCGGCACCGGGGTCGCGTTCACGCGTGATCCGTCCACCGGCAAGAACCAGTTCTACGGCGAGTTCCTCATCAACGCCCAGGGCGAGGACGTCGTGGCCGGCATCCGGACGCCCAAGCCCGTCTCCCAGATGAAGAAGTGGGACGGCAAGGCCTTCGCGAGCCTGATGAAGATCCGCACCATCCTCGAGAAGCACTACCGCGACGTGCAGGACATCGAGTTCACCATCGAGCGCGGGCATCTCTGGATGCTCCAGACCCGCAACGGCAAGCGGACCGCGGCCGCCGCGGTGAAGATCGCCGTGGACATGGTCAAGGAACGTCTGATCACCCGGGACGAAGCGCTGCTGCGGATTCCCGCCGGCGATCTCGTGCAGCTGCTGCTGCCCAGCTACACCGCGGCGAGCAAGAAGGGGGCGACCATCGTGGCGACGGGCCTTCCCGCCTCGCCCGGCGCGTCCTGGGGTGCATTGGCCTTCACGGCCGAAGACGCCGTCGAGCGTGCCACCGCGGGCGAGCAGGTCCTGCTCGTCCGCACCGAGACGTCGCCCGAGGACGTCGAGGGCATGCACCACGCTGCGGGCATTCTCACGTCGACCGGCGGCATGACCTCGCACGCGGCCGTCGTGGCCCGGGGTTGGGGCAAGTGCTGCGTGGCCGGCGCCGGTGCCATCGCGATCGACGAGAAGAAGCAGCGGGCCACCATCAACGGCAAGGCGTACGGGCCGAGGGACATCCTGTCGATCGACGGTTCCACCGGTGAGGTGATGGCCGGTCGCGTCGACGGTTCGACTCCCAAGCTGTCCGGCGACTTCAACACCATCATGAAGTGGGCCGACGCGGCTCGACGCATGAAGGTCCGCACCAACGCGGACTCGCCGGCCGACTCCAAGCGGGCCCGC
The DNA here is from genome assembly GCA_913020415.1 of uncultured Phycisphaerae bacterium. Lineage (GTDB taxonomy): Bacteria > Planctomycetota > Phycisphaerae > Phycisphaerales > SM1A02 > UBA854. The sequence goes on from CAJWBW010000202.1 coordinate 2,656, forward strand.
GACTTCGGGGCCGAAGGCATCGGCCTGACGCGGACCGAGCACATGTTCTTCGAGGGCGATCGCATCGTCGCGATGCGGCGGATGATCCTCGCCGACAACCAGAAGGACCGCGTGGCGGCGCTCAAGCAGCTGCTTCCGTACCAGCGAAAGGACTTCACGGGAATCTTCACGGCGATGAAGGGGCTGCCGGTCACGGTCCGGCTCCTCGATCCGCCGCTGCACGAGTTCCTCCCGCACGACCGGGCGAGCCAGAAGGAGCTTGCTTCGGCCATGGGCGTTCCGCTGAAGGACGTGGTCCGGCGGGTGGAATCCCTGCACGAGGCCAACCCGATGCTCGGGCACCGCGGCTGCCGTCTGGCGGTGACGTATCCCGAGATCCTCCGGATGCAGGTCACCGCGATCGTGGAGGCGATGATCGCCTGCCGCAAGAAGGGCATCAAGGCGATGCCGGAGATCATGATCCCGCTGGTGGGGACCCGTCAGGAACTGGCGCTGCTCCGCGAGGAGACGTTGGAGACCATCGCCGAGGTCAAGAAGCGGAAGAAGTACACCGGCAAGCTCGACATTCCGGTGGGCACGATGATCGAGATCCCGCGGGCGGCCCTGACCGCCGACGAGGTGGCCGGCGTCGCGGACTTCTTCTCGTTCGGCACCAACGACCTCACCCAGCTGACCTACGGCTACAGCCGCGACGACATCAACGGCTTCCTGCCCGACTACATCCACCGGGGCATCCTCGAGAAGGATCCGTTCCAGTCGATCGACGTCAACGGCGTGGGCCGGCTGGTGGACATCGCGGTCCGCGAGGGTCGGATGGTGAAGCCGAAGCTGAAGCTCGGTGTGTGCGGCGAGCACGGCGGCGATCCGGCCTCGGTCGAGTTCTTCGACCACGTCGGACTCGACTACGTCAGTTGTTCACCGTTCCGGGTGCCCACGGCACGTCTGGCCGCGGCGCAGTCGACGATCCGTCGCAAGAAGAAGTAGGTCTCATTCGATCGCATCGGCGATGGCCCCGGCCATCGCTGCGCCGTCGTCGAGTTCACCGCTGTTCCACTCGATGCCCAGGCCCGAGCCGTCGTCGAACTTCGGGATGATGTGCACGTGCACGTGGAAGACGGCCTGGTGGGCAGGGGCCCCGTTGTTCTGCAGCAGGTTGTAGTGCTCGCAGCCGGTGGCGGCCATGACGGCCCGGCACAGTTT
>CAJWBW010000203.1:0-3851 GCA_913020415.1 uncultured Phycisphaerae bacterium
CCACCACGAAGAGCACGATGAGTCCGACCTGCTGTACGCGACCGCTGTACTTCATGCCATCAGTCTACGCCGTGATGGAGCACGCACGCGGTTTCGTCCGGTCCGGGGCCGGTCACGGCGGTGAAATCTGGCCGTTGCCGTCGAATTCGATGCCCTCGTACTGCCCGTCATGTTCCATGTTCTCGCTCAGGTACTCGAGGTACGAGTTCGGTGTGAGCGGTGCATCGAAGAACGCTTCGTACATGGCCTGGCTGTAGCAGTCGCGGCAGATCTGGATCTTGACCTCGTTGCCCGCAAAGGTTTGACGACAGAAGTTGTCGACGATGGCGAGGATCGCCCGCAGATGTTCGGGGCCGGGTACATCGTCGCTGCCGTTGCCCTGGGCGTCGCCGTAGGCCACGATCAGGCCCATGGTGTCGGCGACTGCGGCTTGATTCGAGTAGTCGAGCCGCTCGAGGAGCTTCTCCTGGAACAGGAGCGGAATCACGCCGGAGCCGGGATGGAAGACCTCGGGGTCGTTGAAGTCGGTGATGAGGTCGAAGTAGATCGCCGCGGCGAGTTCTCCCTGGAAGAGCTCGGGGATGGCGTTGAACTCCTCGAAGCCCGGGAGTGCGAGGATGTCGTTGATGAGATCCTGCTCCTGTTGGAGATCCTCGATTAGTTCCTCCTCGATGTACCTCGTGGCCTCCGCGGCGACTTCCTGCTGCTGGATGGCGAGATCGATCCGGATGGTCTGATTGATGGGGTTGGTGGAGGCCTGGGCTTCGCCGGCGGGCGTATCGGCGTCCGCGGCATCCTGCTGCTCGGCCTTGTTGGTCGAGGGAGGTGGTGCGGTTTCAAGCAAGGCGGCCAGAGTCGGGTTCTGCTGGTCGCTGCTGGAGATGGCCCCGCCGGAGAGGTAGTAGGCGAGCTTGCTGGCGTAGTACTGGACCTCGATGGCGTTCATCATGTTTTCACGCGAGCCGACGACCGAGGTCCCATAGGCATCGCTGCGAACCCCGAAGCCGGTTCCCTTGACGGCCAGGGCTCCGGTCGGCGTGACCACCGAGAAGTCGTTGGTCAGGCCGACCCGGTTGACCTTGATGTCGGCCTGTCCGCGTGCCACCTTCACCGCAGTCTCGAGCGTGTCGCCGTTGTGGAGCATGTTGGGAAGCGTGACGCGTGAGTTGCTGTCGATCAGAATCGTGGCGTTCAGGCCGACCCGCAGCGTCAACGCCGACTTCAGTCCGGTGCGAATCATGGCGCCCGACTGCAGCGAGTCGTCCACGGCGGCGGTTCGCCAATCGGCATCGACGCCGGATCGCCATTGCACTCTGCCGTGAGTGTGCATGACGATGGCATCCAGTTCCTTGGTTACACCTTCGCCGAGCGGTTCGACCGCCGCGAGCGCGGTCTCCTCCAGCGACTGCAGTCGCTGCCGAACGAATTCGGTGGTGGTGGCCGGTGGGTTCAGCATGGCGGGAGTCCCGGACGAGTCCGTCTGGTCCGCCGCCTGGGCCATCAACGGAACGATCGTCACCAGACACGCGAGGCATCCGATCACCATCGCCATGCGTGTTGCCGCATTCGCGTTCGATCCTGTCATGCTGATCCCCTTCATTGCGTTTCGTCGCCGTCGTCCGTCGTCGAGGCGCTGGCCGCCTCCTGTCGTTTCCATGCCCGCTGCAGTCGGTCGCGTTCCTCGATGGAGTCGATGAACGAGATGAACTCCAGGCCGGTCAATGCCTCGTTGGGCGTCAGTCCCGGCAGGACACCCATGGCATTGAGTTCCCGGGTGCAGTAGCGGGGGGAGTCACCGAAGAGCTGCATGGTGAGTCCGCCCTTGATGTCCAGGATTCGGCATCCCGCGACGGAGAGAACCCCCACGGACACCGATTCATTCGGATCCAGTGGCTGATCGGTTCCGGCCAGCCAGCCTTTCTCACCGGCAAGGGCCATGCGACCCTCAAAATCGGCACTGGGATCCCGTCCATCCTCCATGAGGATCAATGCATGAAAGGCGTCGTCGTTGGACACCACGGGTTCCTCCGCCAGGCCGTCCCAGAAATCGAAGTCGTCGAGTTCGGATGGGTGGCGCTCCAGCATCGTCTGCTCGACCGTGGTCCGGTTGCAGCCCGCGAGGGTCAGCAGCGCGGCGAGCACTCCGAGGAGCAGCATGGATCGAAGCATCGGATCAGAAGGCATAGCTGAGACCTCCGTAGACGAAGTGACGGATGTCATCGAACCCGTTCGGCATGGCCGAGCCGGGGAAGAAGACCCCGTAGCGGAAGTTGAAGTTCACATCCGTCATGATGCGCCAGTCGATCTTCCAGTCCATCTCCCATCCGATCCATCGATCGTCCGTGGTGGCGACGGTCACCGGGCTGTCGGTGTCGGTCTTGCCGAAGAAGAAGAAGTCGGCGCCGATGCGAAGGGCATCGGGTCGCTTGGCGTCCAGCGGGACCGCGGTGCTGGCGCCGACGCGGAGCATCGTGAGATTCGCGATCTGCGGTGCGAGGGCCAGACCGGTGTTGATGTACCCCAGGCTGTTGAAGGAGCGGTCCGTGGTGTTGGGACGGTTGCCCGCGATCGTACCGGCCGCGATGAACCGGTCGTCGTCGCCGGTGCCGGCGGCCAGACTCATCTCGAGTCTGGCATTGGTGTCGTTCCGGAAGGCGTAGGACAGGTTGAGGACTCCGGCCCAGGCGTCGATCGGATCGGATGTCTGGGGGGCGGGAAACGGACTGCTCAATGTGGTGCCCGACTCGTGCACGAGCTCGAGGGTGTAGGTCAGCTGCGGCCCCAGCGTTCCCGACGCGCCGAACGACAGGTATTCGGAGTCGTACTTGAAGTCGACCGGCCCGAAGAGGATGGTGTTGAGCGTTTCGTCGTCGTTGTGGTCGCGCTGCACGAGGTAGCTGACAAAGGGACTGAACTCGGGAGCGAGTTCGGCTTCCAGCTTCACTCCCCAGTAGATCCGGTCGGTGTTCGAATCGTATTCCGGACGGGTGGGATCGAAGTCGTACAGGCCGCTTCTGGCCGTCTGTCCGAACAGGCCCGTGAGGGCCAGCTGATTCCACGTCGCCGTTCCCCGCACCGCGTACATGTCGTTGCTGAACGCCAGCCCCGAGTTCCAGTTGATGAACTGGCGACCGACCCGGACATTGAAGTTCAGGTCGCCGGGCGTGCCGGTCTGGTGCATGTTGAGGGCCCGGGTATCCAGTTCGTACCAGTACCGGTTGCCGTACGGATAGAGCCAGCCGTCGTTGTCGGGGGAGTCACCGGTGTTCCAGTCGTTGTAGAGGAACCGGAGGTTGCCGAAGAAGGTGTGTCCGGCATCGAACTTCGTGACCACGTAGAGGTTCGCCTCGTACTGCCGGAGCGTTCTGGAGCTGCCCACTGCATTGTCGATGCTGGCGAGACCAAACCGCAGGGACGCACCGTAGTCGAGGGTCAATCGCTCGGTCACGGATTGCGCTGAACTCATGGCCTGTCGGTAGGCCATTTCCTGGTCCTGCAACTCCATTTCAAGACGGTTTACAACTTCCTGCTGACGGCCGATGGTGCCCGCCACCTGGGCGTGCGAGGTCGCTGTCAGTGCCGTGGGCAGCGTGAGCAGAATCGCCAGCAGGGATTGTTCGATGATTCGTGTCACGTGCAGGCTCCTCGTGGTTGCAACGAGTTCCGTGATCGGCTGGTCGAAGTGTACCAAGGGAATACTGCGGAGGCCGGACAATCATGTCGCCATGACGTGGCATCTGCAGGAGTGCCAAAGCGACCCCCATCCTTCGTTGATCGCTCCGGAGGCGTGGCGGTATTCGATCGATCATGGCATGATGGGTGCATGGATCTACTCGTAACCGGTATCGGCG
>CAJWBW010000204.1:0-3848 GCA_913020415.1 uncultured Phycisphaerae bacterium
TGTTCGGTGCCCTCGGCCAGTGGGTGGTCGGCCTGACGCTCCCCGATGATCCGTCGGCCCTCGTCGCCGCCGGACGGCTTCCGAACCTCATCCTGCCGCTGCCGATCGACTACGCCGCCGGGGCATTGATCGGCATTCCGATCGGCATCTCCTGGGGGAATGGGTTCATCGAGAAGCAGGATGCGGCGAACGCCGCTTCCGCATGACGGTCCGCAGCACCAATCCGTCCGTGGCGGTCATCGGCTGCGGCCGCGTCGGATCCACGCTCGCGTGTGCACTGTCCCGACGTGGCTGGCCGGTATCCCATCTCGCATCAGCAAGCCGTTCCTCGGCCGACCGGCTCGCCGGCCTGATCGACGGTGCGACGGTGCATGCGACACCACAAGCGGCCGCCGAAGCCGCCGAGCTCGTGCTGTTGACCGTCCCCGACGACGTCATTCCCGCCGTGGTGGACTCGATCACCTGGTCCGCCGATCACCACCTCGTCCACTGCAGCGGCTCGCTCGGCCTCGAGGTGCTCCCGGGACGTGTGAACCGCGGATCGTTCCATCCGATCATGACCATTCCCACCGAGCCGTCCCCGGACATGCTCGACGGTGCGACGATCGCCATCGACGGCGACGACGACGTGCGTGCGCATCTCGAGCGGATGGCGAACGACGTCGGCGGACGTCCGGTACGCATCAAGCCCGAGGATCGGGTCCTGTACCATCTGTCCTGCCTCCTGGTGGGGGGATACCTCAGCAGTCTCGGCGCCGAAGCCGCCGGACTCTGGTCCCAGATGGGGCTGGACACGCAGCGCGGCATCGAAGCGTTGGCCCCGATGATCAGCCAGGTCGGCACCAATCTCGGAGAACTCGGCATCCCTTCGGCATTGCAGGGCACCGTCCATCGCGGAGACATCGAGACCATCCGGACCCACCTGGAAACCATCGACTCCCGATGTCCCCACCTGAGGGCGCTGTACATCCAACTCGCCGGCGCTTCGCTCCGCCAGGCCCTCGACTGCAACGCGATCTCCCGAGCTGCGGGACACGCCATCGAACAACTGCTGGCGAGTGGTTGAAGATGTCAGACATTGAACCCAAACGGCGGAGTCCGATCCGAGCCAAGCTTGGGCGTGATCCTCGAGCATGGGTGCAACCGGACTTCCCACCATGGATCCGCACGGTTCCGCTCCCACATGCAGCTCTCGGCCGACGATCCATCGCGGGAGCATCCCTGACCGGCCTGGTGCTGCTCGGGCTGTTCGCCGTGTTCATAGCGATCCCGGCGTTCAAACGTGGTATTTCGACCCTGACGATCAGAGAACTGATCGCAATCGGCATCGTGCTGCTGACGATCATCGTGATCTTCGTCTATCACGGGATGGAGATGGCCCGTGAACGACGCTTCCTCACCCGTCGGCTTCGATCAACCCAATGGGCCCCGACGCTGGAAGTGCTTCAGACGGCCAGACCGGTGTTTCGGAGGGCAGGATCCCGCAACGCATCCCGCACCTGGCGGTCGGTGTCGGATTCGTTCAGCAGCCGAGCCATCGAACGCCCCCGCACCGTGGCCGATCTCCGACTGGCAACCGAACTGAATCAGTTGCCGCTCGACGACGAACTCCTCGAACCCGAGAAGATCATCGCGGGATCGAGGTACGACCGAAGGGCTCGTCGGAACATGATCATCAACGGAATCGTGGCCGTCGCAATCGGAATCCTGTCGGGCGCAGTCGCCTGCGCTGTGATCGGTGGCCTCATGATCGCCATACCGCTGCTCAGCCTGCAGCGCATGCGGGCCTCGGCACCGGATCTCCAACTGGGACGTTCGACCACCATCGCCGGCCCGGGATTCCTGGTGTTCAGCGAGCAGCTCGTATTCCGATCCGATTCGGCACTCTGTCTGGTCCGGTCCATCGGTTCCGTCCGCGACACGGACCCCGCCGTCGAGGCCTGGTTCTACTCCCCGGACGCCATCCGAATGCTCTCGTTCCCGTCGGTGCATGATCCGCAGTTCGTCCGGTTGTGGAAACGATGGAACCACCCGCACCCCCGCGGCGAACTCGCCGGCACGGCATGATCTACTGGTAGACTTTGCCCATGGCTCACGAACTCAAGCGTCCAACACGATGGTGGTACTGGTGGCCCTTTCTGCTGGGACCGTGCGCCATGGCCGCCTGCTACCTCACGTTTCCGGAGGACTACACCCGCGAGGCGTTCAAGCCGCGTTTCGAGATCATCGCCCTGGTCCTGGCCAGCGCCGCTGTGGGCTTCGGGGCGGTTCGTCTCGCCTGGCAGCGAACCGAATACCACCTTCTCATCCTCCTGCTGGCATGCTCGATCCTGCTGCGTGAGATCCACTGGGACTGGACCACGAAGTTCGTCTACATCGCCGTGGCCGTGCTCGCGGCGTGGGGATGGTGCCGGCGAAAGCGGGTCGACCGGTTCCTGAATCCGAATCCTTCCGTTCGATGCTGGCTGATCGCGACCGCCTTCACGTACGTCCTCTCGCAGGCCATTGCCCGCAGGGCATTTCGTGGCATCATTCCCGAGGAGGAGCTCTTCTACGGCGACATGGAGGAACTGGTCGAGAACCTGTCCCACGCCATGCTCATCGTGTGCATCCTCGCGGGATCCTGGAAGAGGATGCCCCGGGCAGCGGCGAACTGAACATCCCGGGGTGCTCAGCGGACCGCCCGGCTCGCCGTGTCGGGCTTCAGCAGTCCGCGTTCCGTGATCAACACCGTCACCAGCGACGCCGGGGTGATGTCGAACGTCGGATTCAGAGCCGACACGCCGTCGGCAGCCACGCGTACCCGCCTGGACTCGCCGTCGTCGTCCCGGCCGACCGCATGGAGCACCGCCTCCGCATCCCGATGCTCGATTGGAATGCATGATCCATCGGGCGCATCGGGATCGATCATCGAGGTCGGAACCGCAACGCAGAAGGGGACTTCCGATTCCCGTGCCGCCAGGGCCACGAGGTAGGTTCCGATGTGGTTGCAGACGTCACCGTTGGCGGCAACCCGATCGGCACCCGTGATCACCAGGTCGACGTCTCCCCGCTGCATCAGCAATCCGCCGGCGCCGTCCGCAAGAACGTCGCATTCGATTCCTTCACGGTGGAGCTCCCAGGCCGTCAATGCGGACCCCTGGCATCCCGGGCGGGACTCGTCCACGAGGACCCGCATCGGTATTCCCGCACGATGGCCCAGGTAGATCGGTGCCGTGGCGGTGCCCAGATGCGTGGTCGTCAGACGGCCGGCATGTCCATGGGTCAGGATGCGGACCGGCTCACCGTCGCGTCGGTCGGCCATGGCACGAATCAGCTCGAGACCGTAACGACCGATCGATCGATTGGAAGCCGCTTCCTCCCTGACGATATCGGCCGCCGCGGCCCATGCGATCTTCGGACGCTCGTCCGGCTTCGTGCAGGCCAGGACGGAAAGACACCGCTCCACCGCCCACTGCAGAGTGACGACCGCGGGCCTCGTGGCCCGAAGCCCGTCCGCGGCCCGGAACATCGCCGCGTCCGATGCATCCGCCTTGACAGCCAAGGCAAGCCCGCTGGCGGCGGTCGCACCGACCAATGCGGCTCCCCGGACACGCATGGCGGCGATCGCATCGGCAGCGTCTTCCCACGTACTGAGGACCCGATATTCCAGTCGGTGCGGAAGCAGGGTCTGATCGATGATCGTGACGGTGTCTCCCGCCGTCCGCAGTTCGATGGTGGTGAGATTCGCAGGTCCGGCCATGGAGTGAAGTCTACGGCCATTGACGCCACCCGGTCCATGCCCCACGCCACACGCCCGATCGGCACGACACCCCAAATGGTCGGACCGACGCATTCTCCGTATACTC
>CAJWBW010000205.1:0-3846 GCA_913020415.1 uncultured Phycisphaerae bacterium
AGGGATCCCGGGGGGCTGGGGACCGGAAGTCGACCGATCAGACCACCCACGATGGCCAGATGCATCGTCTGATCCGTGATGGCAGGAGCGAGCTGCAGTCCGAGCACCCGACGGGCTCCGTTGTCGGGCACCAACTCGATCGCGATGACCATCCCCGAGGGCGTGGTGTGGACCTGCGGAAGTCCCAGATATTCGGGCCAGGGCGGATGCCCCTCGTGGGCAAGCCATTTGACCAGACGAATGGCCAACCAGGCATTGACCGCCTCGTCGGAGATCCGAAGCTTCCAGGATGCGCCGGATTCGCGGATCTTCTGCAGGTTCTCGACCAGCGCGAACTCGGCCTGCTGGGCCGTGTCGGAGGCGGAGGCATCGTCCGCCTCCGGCGGGGCGTACCACGGCGGACTGAGCATGGTCATGAACCACAGGACGGCCACGACCACGACCACGGACAGAAAGAGCAGCGACGCCAGGAACTGGAGGGTCGAACCACCCTTGGATGGGGTCGTTTCATCCTGACCGCCATCGTTCGGCGACTGCTCCGGCCCGGATTCATCCACTGCGGGGGGTGCTTCATCCATGCGGGGATGGTACCCGCTTCCGAAACAGGATGATCATGCCGACGACGGAACCCGTTCAACCGTGATGGGTCGGCAGGTAGGCCTGTTCGAGATACTGGGCCAGCATCCGATGCGTGTTGAACACGGGGGGCACCGTGACCGCCGACCGACGCACCCGGTGCAGCCATGCTTCCGGAAGATCGTGCTCGTTCCGCTCGTAGTAGGCGGGCACGATCTCGGATTCGAGAAGAGCGTAGAGCTCCTCGACGTCGCGGCGATCCCGGGCCTCCGGATCCTCGAGCTCCTCCTCGCTTCCGAAGGACCAGCCGTTGGTGCCGTCCATCGCCTCCGGCCACCATCCGTCGGGAATCGATACGTTCATGCCACCGTGGATCGGCACCTTCATGCCGCTGGTGCCGCTGGCCTCCCGGGGCCGGATCGGCGTGTTGAGCCAGAGATCGCAACCCGATACGAGCGAGCGTCCCAGCGCGATGTCGTAGTCCTCGAGCACCACCACTCGATCACGGAAGACATCCGAACCGGCGTGTTCGAAGACCTGACGCAGATAGTCCTGTCCACCGAGATCGTCGGGATGGGCCTTGCCCGCGAAGATGAGCTGCACCGGACGGTCGGGATCGCCGAGGATCGAAGCGAGACGCGCCGGATCGCGGAACACCAGGGGGGCCCGCTTGTACGTCGCGAACCGGCGTGCAAAGCCGATGGTCAGCACTTCCGGATCAAGCAGTTCCGACGCGTCGACCTCCACCCCCAGACGACGGCCCCGGGCCTCGACCCGGCGACGGACCTCCGAGATGAAGTCGGCCCGGAGCGTGTTCCGCAGCGCCCACAGCTCATCGGGTTCGATCGAATCCGCATCCCTCCACGGGTTTGCATCGGGATCGACGGTCTCGAGATCGATTCCGTGACGACGCCAGAACCTCCAGGCGTCGGAGTGCATCCAGGCGTTGAGGTGGACTCCGTTGGTCACGTGCATGATGGGGACCGCATCACGGGAGCTCGTGCCGTAGATGTCCTGCCACATCTCCTTGGTGACCAGTCCGTGCAGACGCGACACGGCATTGACGTGCGTCGAGCAGCGCAGTGCGAGCACCGTCATGCAGAACTGCTCCGCAGCGGTGCCGGGATGTTCGTTTCCGAGATCCGACAGGGTGGAAGCCGGGATGCCCGCCGGTCCGGTGATGGGAGCCAGCAGCGAGACGACCGCATCGATGTCGTACCGATCGTGTCCGGCGGGGACCGGGGTGTGCGTGGTGAAGACGGTTCGCGTGCGAACCGCATCCATCGCCGCTTCCTGGCCGTGTCCCGCATCGATCGCTTCACGCAGACGCTGCACGCAGACGAAGGCCGCGTGCCCCTCGTTGAGATGATCCACCGTCACGTGTTCTCCGACGGCCCGCAGGGCCATGGCTCCGCCGACTCCGAGGAGCATCTGCCGCCGCATTCTGATGGTCGGATCGCCGCCGTAGAGCCAGCCGCTCAGGGCACGATCGGCCTCGCAGTTGTCGTCGATGTCCGCATCCAGCAGGTAGAGCGGACAGCGACCGACCTCCATGCGCAGCACCCGGGCGGATACGACGCCGTCGCCCATGGGCACGGTGATCACCTGACCGGTGTCCTGCATGGGTGAACGATCCGGATCGAAGTCCGGGTGATCGACACGGGTGCTGCCATCCGTTTCGATGCCCTGCCGGTAGTACCCGCCGTGGTAGACGATGCCGACGCCGACGAGCGGGATGCCCAGATCGGAGGCGGAACGCAGATGATCGCCGGCGAGAATCCCCAGGCCGCCGGCGTACTGCGGCAGCGATTCGTGCAGGCCGAACTCCGAACAGAAGTAGGCGATGCGCAGTCCGTTCGCATCGGGATGGGTCCGTTCGAACCACGTCGTTCCCTCCAGCGCCGCACTGCGGAGGCGATGCACCGCGGCCAGCTCCTCCTGAAACACGTCGCAGGAGGCGAGCTCGTCGAGACGTTCGTTGTCGAGGCCGGCGATCACGGCCAGAGCATTGTGCCCGGTCGAACGCCAGGTATCCGGATCCAGCCCGGCCATGAGGCGACGGGCCGGCGGCGACCAGGTCCACCACAGGTTCATGGCGAGTTCGTTCAGTTGGCCGCGAAGATCGTGTGCTGCCATGGTCTACTCGTTCGCTAACGTCCTCAGATTCGCCTTGATGCCTCGAGCAGCGTGCGAAGGGACCGCACGCGCGTGCGAGGCAGCATCGCGGGGGGAAGCCTCCATGTCCAGTTGCCGCGCGGAGTCCCCGGGCGATTCATCCGGGCGGATGCCCCCAGGCCGAGCAGGTCCTGCACCGGAACCACGGCGGTGTTGGCGTGGGATCCGAAGCAGACATCGATCAGGCCGTCCACCGGATCGCCGGGGCCGGCAATGGCTTCGGCCCGGCGGCGGGCGGCGGGACCGAGGGTCCGCCACCAGCCCCGGAGGGGCGTGTTGTCGTGGGTGCCGGTGTAGACCACGGCATCCCGGGGGTGGTTGGCGGGGAGATCCGCTGAATCGGGCGAGCCGAATGCGTTCTGAAGGATCCGCATGCCCGGCAGCCCATGGCGGTCGCGGAGCGCGATCACCTCCCGGGTGACCGCACCGAGATCCTCGGCGAACAACGGCATCGGACCGAGTCGACGTCGGGCCGCACGCAGCAGTTCGTCTCCGGGACTGCGACCCCACCGGCCGGAGCGTGCGTCGCGTGCACCGGCCTTGACCTCGTACGCCCGGTGAAAGCCGATGAAGTGATCGATTCGAACCGCATCGAAGAGCCGCAACTGCCGTGCGATCCGCTCGATCCACCACTCGAATCCGGTTCGTCGGTGCGATGCCCATCGGTAATGGGGATGATTCCAGAGTTGTCCGCTCCGAGAGAATGCATCGGGCGGTACGCCGGTCACGACGGTCGGAAGACCCCGGGCGTCGAGCCGGAACAACTCGGGATGCCCCCGGACATCGACCGACTCCAGCGGCACGAAGATCGGAAGATCTCCGACCAGATGGACGCCACATCGCCGGGCGTGCGTCCGCAGGGACTTCCATTGACGATCGAACAGAAACTGCTCGAAGGCCAGTTGTTCCGGCGTCTGCCCCCGACGTCCCCCCCACCGGCACCAGGTCGGCAACCACGCCGATTCACGACGCAGGAAACGCTTGAAGCGCGGATCCCGTTCACCACCATCGGCGTGGAATCGATCCCAGGCGATGTCCAGTGCTTGGCGACGTATTCGACGGGCCGCCCGCCAATCCGTCCGGCCGGGTGTCCCG
>CAJWBW010000206.1:0-3831 GCA_913020415.1 uncultured Phycisphaerae bacterium
CATCATTCAGCACATGAAGAAGACGTACAACATGACGATCGGCGAGCAGACCGCCGAGCGGATCAAGATCGAGATCGGGTCCGCCGCGAAGGTCACCGACGACACCGTGCTGGAGGTGCGTGGCCGTGACAACACGAACGGTCTGCCGGGCAAGACGGACGTCACCAGCGAAGAGATCCGCGAGGCGCTCCAGGACCCGGTGCGTTCGATCGTCGACGCCGTCAAGCGAACGCTGGATCGGGCCGAGCCCGAGCTCTCCGCCGATCTCATCTCCGAAGGCATCTGTCTGGTCGGTGGCGGAGCACTGCTTCGGGGCATCGATGTGGTCATCAACCGTGAGACCAACCTCGATGTCACCATCGCCGAAGATCCGCTGACGTGCGTCGCTCGGGGGACCAGCATCTACCTCGAGAACATCGAGGTCTGGAAGGGCACCATGGAATCGGACATGGACGATCTGTGATCGCCGCGTCCGGGGTGAGGAGCCGAGATGTTCCGCGCCAATGAAAGAATCTCCCGTGCGTACCCCGTTCTCCTGGTGTTGACGGGTCTCATCGCATTGCTGCCCACCAACTGGCTCTACTGGACCCGGGATCTGTCGGATGTCATTCGGCTGCCGATCACGCCGCTGGCCCACGCCGGCAATCGCCTGGCCGGAATGCTGCGTCCCGTCGACGCCTCGGACGGGCTGCACAGCGAGGATCTGCGCGGGCAGCTCGAGCTGCTGGAATCCGAGCGGGATCGATACGAGCGTCTCTACCGGGCGCAGCGTCTCCGTGCGCAGGAACTGGCCGCCCAGTTGCGTCTGCTGCAGCACCTTCCCGAGACCGTGCTGCGTGCACCGCGTCCGCCGATGATCCTTCCCTCCGATGTCACCGGGCGCAATCCCCGGGATGTGATCTCACCCGTCGAACTCGAACTCGATCCCGAGATCTCCGAGCGGGTCCTGCAAGGGGATGTCGCCACCTGGAAGCACCAGTATCTCGTGGGCCGGGTGGTGCGGATTTCCCCCTTCCGGGTGACCGTCCTGCCCGTGACCCATCCCGACACCGGGCCGGTGCAGGCGGTACTCGTGGATCAGGGAAACCGGGACATCGCCGCCCCGCCTCCCCGCGTGCTGCTCAAGCCGCTGGGGGACGGTACGTTCGCGGGGGAAGTCAACCATCGGTACGGGACCACCGTCGGAGACGAAGTCGTGCTCGCCGATCCCGCCTGGCCGGACTGGGCCCAGGCGCTGCAGGTCGGCGTCGTGGAGGAGGTCAGGCAGCTCGACGAGGCGCCGTTGCGGGATCTGGTGATCGTCCGGCCGCGGTACCAGCTCTTCGAGCTGCCCCACGTGATGCTGCTGGCGCGTGACAACGAGGGGCTTGCTTCCGGAGACGCCGCACCGTGAGATGGTTCGTATTCATCGTGGCCGCCTGCCTTGCCGTCGCGCTGGACATGGGGCTGTCCGGCGCGATGACGCTGCGGACCATCGGATTCATCACGCCGAGTTTCGCCGGTTGTCTGGTCGCCTGGATCGCGTTGTTCGGCCGTCCGGACTGCGTGCTCTGGGGGGCGTGGGTGCTGGGCCTGCTCTGCGATCTGACGCCCGGTTCCATGGAAGGCCAGGGGCTGGTCTTCATCATCGGGCCGCACGCCATCGGCTTTCCTCTGGGCGCATGGGTGGTCCTGACCATCCGGCCCATGGTGTTTCGGGATCGCATCCTCACGCTTGCGGTCTGCACCATGCTCTGCGTGCTTGCGGCCGGATTCGTCATGACCGTCATCGGTCTGGTGCGGTACTGGCTGCCGTTCGCGGGTGGTGAAGTCGTGCCGTTCGGTTTCGGCGAGTTGCTTCGGGTGGCCGGGGATGCCGTCTTCTCGGGAGTCCTCGCGATTCCCGTGGGTTGGCTGCTGTTCCAACTGATGCCGCTGTGGCGTTTCGATTATGGTGTCGGACGACGAGCTGGCGTCTGAGGCGAGTCGCGAATCCGGGAGCACCATGACTGGTTTCATCATCCATGACGACGGACAAGGAGCGTTCGGTCCCCTGACCGACCTGCGTCCGGCGTTTCGTCTGCGCACCGGTGCGCAGACGACCGTGCAGCGGATCGCACGGCGACTGGGCCGCGACGTGATCGCCGCATGGGTTCCCGTTTCCCTGTCCGACGTGCATGCCGGGTCCTCGCATCATCCGGTCAACGAGCTGCCGGAGCACGAGCATCTGGTGAGCGTGAACGGCCGCTGGTGCGGGCTCGAGTCGCTCGAGGTGCCCACGGCCGGCAGCGTACTGGTCAACGCGGACGACGAGGTCGTCATCGCCCATCTGCCCCGTGGCGACATGCTGCGATGGCTGGAGCAACGGGAACTTCCCGGGGACGTCGTGCGGCAGTCCGTGGACGCCTTCCTCTACCGGTATCCCTGGGACGTACTGGACCGCCTGGATGCGACGCTGCAGGACGATCTGGCGGCCACTCCGCTTCCCCGCATGACCGACGACCGCATCACGGTGCACGGTGAGCATCCGGTGCACATGCATCCCGATGCCACCATGCTGCCGGGGGTGGTGGCGGACACCTCGGGCGGGCCGGTGGTCGTCGACGAGGGCGCCGTCGTTCGATGCAATGCGGTGCTGGTGGGCCCGTGCTACATCGGTCCCGGCACCATCATCACCGACGGAGCGCTCATCAAGGCCCGGTGCTCGTTCGGTCCCGACTGCCGCGTGGGTGGCGAGGTCGGCGGCACGATCTTCCAGTCCTCCTCCAACAAGTCCCACGATGGTCATCTGGGGGACAGCATCGTCGGGTGCTGGGTGAACCTGGGAGCGGGAACGACGAACTCCAATCTCCTGAACACCTATTCCGAAGTGATCATGCGCCTGCATCCCGACGGACAGTCGATGAAGACCGGTCGGATCTTCATGGGCTCGGTCATCGGCGACCATGTCCGGACGGCGATCGGCACCCGGTTGATGACCGGCACCGTGCTCGGGACCGGAACGATGGTGGCGACCACCGCGCCTCCTCCGACATCGGTTGCCGCCTTCCGCTGGTTGACGGACAAGGGAAGCCGGTCGTACCGATTCACGAAGTTCATGGACGTGGCCAGAACGGTCCAGGCTCGCCGGTCCTGCGAGCCGGGCCCGGCCGAGACGGCGCTGCTCGAGCGACTGGCCGCGGCCGCCGAGGAAGGTTGAGGCCTCCATGGCCCGTACGTTCTACCTGATCGACGGCTACGCCCAGTTCTTTCGTGCGTACCACGCGATACGCAACGGCATGAACTCCCCGATCACCCAGGAGCCGACCAACCTGACCTACGGCTTCACGGCCATGCTCATCAAGCTGTTTCGGGACTACAAGCCCGATTATCTCGCGGTGGCAATGGACATCGGCGGGGATCGCGGCACCTTTCGCAGTGAGTTGTATCCGGACTACAAGGCCAACCGCAGCGAGACGCCGGAGGACCTGCCTCCGCAGGTGACCCGCTGCCTCGAGCTGCTGCAGCTGCTCGATGTGCCGGTGCTGGGCGTGGAGCGCATGGAGGCGGACGACGTCATCGCCACCGTGGTGCGCCGGCTCGGTGAGGAGCATCCCGACCTGCAGGTGCGAATCCTGTCGCGGGACAAGGATCTGACGCAGGTGCTTCGCGACGGTGTCGAACTGTTCGACATCCACAAGGACGCCTCGGTCACTCCGGAGGATGTCTTCAAGACGGAAGGGGTGCAGCCGTCCCAGGTGGTCGACATCCTGTCGCTGATGGGGGACAGCGTGGACAACATCCCCGGGGTTCCGGGCATCGGTCCCAAGACCGCGGCCAAGCTCGTGCTCGAATACGGAAGCATCGAGGGCA
>CAJWBW010000207.1:0-3826 GCA_913020415.1 uncultured Phycisphaerae bacterium
TCCTGCGAGATCGAGGCCCGCACCCCGGCCATCTCGCTGATGGACTCGATCGCGGTCTGCTGCAGCATTTCGGGGACGTCGAACATCACCAGTTCCTCTCTTCCGCAGCGTTGCAGCCCCGCGGTGCGGACCGATCCTCCTTCGAGTTCGATCCGCCAGAGGATGTCCTCGGACGGTTCCCGTTCGACGTCCATGAAGTCCTGGAGGATTCGATCCCGTTCGAGCCAGTAGCCACTTCCGGTGTCGTGCAGGACGGGCGAATCGGGGAGGGTCATCGAGACCAGGCGGACGAGATTGATGTAGTTCGTGAGGGGATCGTCGACCGAAAGCAGGGTTTCGAATGCAATCAGCGTGTCGCACTGCACACCGGTGATCTCGTGGGTCGCGCGGGCGAGTTCCTCGCTCCGGTCGCACCAGATCGCGCACGGGCTGGGCAGGCCGTCGATCTCGACCTGGCAGGCCCAGACCGGCCCCGCGTCGCTCTCGTCGGCGACCCGGACGTTGAGCTCCTGGCCGGTGCAGTTGGCCATGGCCTGGAGGATCGCATCCATCGTCGGTGGTTCATCACCGGGCCACGGGCCCAGGACCATGGTCGTCGCGGGGGGATCGAAGCGGAACGGCGACGGCGGGTTCGATCCGCCTTGCTGCATGAGGTTGAGGGGGAAGTCCATTGGTGCACCGTTCAACCGGGAATGATGTTGATGATCCGGCCCGGTACCACGATCACCTTGCGGATCTCCATGCCCGTCACGAGTTCGGCGATGCGCTCGTCGGCCAGGGCGAGCGTGCGGGTGGTCTCCTCGTCCGCATCGGCCGGCAGCATGATCTTGCTTCGGATCTTGCCCTTGATCTGCACCGGCAGTTCGATCATCTCGTCGACCAGCATGTCTTCGTCGTGGGACGGCCATGCGGAGATCGACACCGGTCGGTCGTGTCCCAGTCGATGCCACAGTTCCTCGGCCACGTGGGGGACGAAGGGGCTCATGATCCGGGCCAGGCGGTCCAGCTGATCCGTGGTGAGTCCACCGGCGCTGGTCGCGACGTTGGTGAATTCGATGAGTGATGCGATGGCGGTGTTGAAGGAGAGACGATCGATGTCCTCCCCGACCTTGGCGATGGTCCGATGCAGGGCCCGCTCGACCTGATCGTCCGCGACCTCGATGCACCGGAGATCACCGGTCTCCTCGTCGATTGCGAGTCGCCAGGTCCGCTGGAGGTAGCGGAAGACGCCCACGATGTCCCGGGGGTTCCAGGGCTTGCTGGCTTCCAGCGGCCCCAGGTACATCTCGTAGAGGCGGCACGTGTCGGCGCCGTATTCGGCGATGACGTCGTCGGGATTGATGACGTTCTTGAGCGACTTGCTCATCTTCGCCACGACCTGCTCGACGGATTCACCGGTGTTCGTCTCCACCCATTCGTTCTCCCCGCGTTCCTCCACCTCGTCGACCGGCACGAGGGAGGCGTCGGACCGCTGGTAGGCGAAGGAGGTCAGCAGCCCCTGATGGAACAGCTTGGCGAACGGTTCCGGCGACGAGACATGACCGTAGTCGTAGAGAATCTTGTGCCAGAATCGGGAATACAGCAGATGGAGCACCGCGTGTTCCGCGCCGCCGATGTAGAGATCGACGCCGCCGGGGCCGTCGGGCTGCGGTCCCAGCCAGTAGGCTTCGGCCTCCTTCGACACGAACCGTTCGGAGTTCCCGGGATCGCAGTACCGGAGGTAGTACCAGCAGGATCCGGCCCAGCCCGGCATGGTGTTGGCTTCCCGTCGCACCGCGGTCTCCGGCGCAAGCACGTCGGCGGGGATGCCGGCGGCTCCGGCGGTGGTGTTGATCCAGTCCTCCGCCTTGCCCAGCAGCGGAGTCGGCACGTCGGATTCGACGGGAGCGAAATCCTCCAGATCGGGAAGCGGCAGCGGAAGCGCCTCGTCCGGGAGTCCGTGGTGATGGCCGTCTTCGTCGAAGACCACCGGAAACGGTTCGCCCCAGTAGCGTTGCCGCGAGAAGAGCCAGTCGCGCAGCCGGAAGTTGATCTTTCCGCGTCCGAGTCCGTGTTCCTCCAGCCATTCGATGACGGTGGATTTCGCTTCGACCGTGGTCCGGTCGTCGATGGAGAGTTCCGCATTCGAGGAGTTCATGCAGATGCCCTCCCCACCGAAACAGGTGTGTTCGGCACCGCTCGGGTCGCGTACGACCTCGATGATCGGAAGTCCGAATCGCTGCGCAAAGGCATGGTCCCGTTCATCGTGTCCCGGAACGGCCATGACCGCGCCGTGTCCGTATTCCATGAGCACGTAGTCGGCGATCCAGATCGGAATCCGTTCGCCGGTTGCGGGGTTGATCGCCCACGCGCCGGACGCCACGCCCGTCTTCTCCCCGGAGTCGGATCGCCGATCGAGGTCGCTTCGGTTCCGGGCGTGTTCGACGTACGCGGCGATCTCCGCGTGCTGCTCCGATTCCTCCGCGGCATCGAGGATGCGGTCGACGAGGGGATGTTCGGGGGCGAGCACCATGAAGGTGACACCGAAGATCGTGTCGGGTCGTGTGGTGTAGACCTCGAGGCTGCTCTCCCAGGGCGCTTCGACCCGGAAGTGCACTTCGGCCCCCTCGCTGCGACCGATCCACTCCGCCTGCTGACGCTTGGTGGAATCCGGCCAGTCGAGCAGCGCGAGATCCTCGAGGAGGCGGTCGGCGTAGGCCGTGATTCGGTACATCCACTGGCGGAGCGGGCGACGATGGACGGGATGGCCTCCCCGTTCACTTCGTCCATCGATGACCTCTTCGTTCGCGAGCACCGTCCCGAGCTTCGGGCACCAGTTGACGGTCTGCTCGGACAGGTAGGCGAGCCTGCGGTGCTCGATGGCGGTACGCCGGGCATCGTGGTCCAGTTCGGACCAGCGGGACCGGTCGTCGCCGGGCGGGGCGTGGACGATCTCGAGGTCGGTGGTGACCGAATACGTCTCATTCTCGAGCTGTTCGACCAGCTCGGAGATCGGGCGGGCACGCCCGGCGTCCCGGTCGTACCAGGAACGGTAGGCCTGCAGCCAGATCCACTGCGTCCACCGGTAGTAGTCCTCGTCGATGGTCGCGAACTCGCGTGACCAGTCGCACGACAGACCGAACCGCTTGAGCTGTCGCCGGAAGTTGTCGATGGCGGTCCGGGTGGTCTCCGCGGGGTGCACGCCGGTCTGGATCGCATACTGCTCCGCGGGCAGGCCGAAGGCATCCCAGCCCATCGGATGCAGGACGTTGCATCCGGTCATCCGCTTGTATCGCGCGATGATGTCGTTCGGGATGTAGTTCAGCAGGTGGCCGATGTGCAGGCCGGCACCGGATGGATAGGGAAACATTCCCATGCAGTAGTAGCGCGGCTTCGAACCGTCGAAGTCCGGATCACCCGGATTCGGCGTCCTGAAGACATCCTGCTCGTTCCAGTACCGCTGCCATCGTGACTCGATGCCTTCGGCGAGCGACGCCGTGTAGCGGTGGGAGGTTCTGGATTCGGTCGGGGTGCTCATGGCGGACTCGGCGCAGGGACCATTGACCAAGAGTCTATCGAGTTCCCGACCCCCACACGTTCCCGTTCGCTCAGGAGTCGGCGGTCCGGTTCCGCTGCTGCTGGAGGGACTCGAGATGCGCCTTCGTCTCGCCGACGAGGTAGAAGGAACCGGTGACGCAGATGAGATCGTCCCGGCTGGCTGCACTGGCGGCGATCTCGAGGGCCTGCTTGATGTTCCGGGCGGTCTGGCAGACCTTGCCGCGGATGTCCATGAAACGTTTCTTCAGCTCCTGCGGGTCGACGGCCCTGGCCTGGTCCTCGGCGGCGG
>CAJWBW010000208.1:0-3823 GCA_913020415.1 uncultured Phycisphaerae bacterium
GAAGGCTCGGTGACAAGGCGGCACAGTTGATGGCCAGGAACGGCCCCCCCGCACGTGGGCTGTGCTCGTGAATCCACCGGCTGGCGACCTCCTTGCCGGTTCCGGATTCCCCCGTGACCAGCACGGTCGAATTGCTTTCGGCGATCTGACGAAGCCGGAGCCGAAGACCGACCATCGACTCGCCGCCGCCGACCATTTCGTGCTCGCGGCCGCACGCACTGGAACCGGCGGGCGACCCGCTGGCCTTGAGGATCTGATTCTCCTTCACCAGTCGTCCGCGTTCCAGGGCCCGTTCGATGGTGTTGATGAGTTCATCACCACTGAACGGCTTCGTGATGTAGTCGTAGGCACCCAGCTTCATCGCCTCCACTGCGGTCTCGACCGTTCCGTACGCGGTCATGAGAATCACCGGCACCTGCTCGTCGATCTCGCGGATCGCCTGGAGCAGCTCCACTCCGGTCATTTCCGGCATCTGGAGATCGGTGATCACCGCATCGCAGCTGCTCGAGGCGATCTTCTCCAACGCGGCGGGCCCGCCGTTGGCAACAACGACTCCATGCCCCTTGCGAGCCAGCATGGTGGCAACGCTGTCCCGCATCATTTCCTTGTCGTCGACGACCAGTACGCGTGTCATATGTGGGTTCCTCCATCACCGCTGGTGATGACATCGGGATCAATCTGTGCGGGGACGCGAACTTCAAAGGATGTCCCACCGCCCGCACGGTCGGATACCTGAATGTGACCGTCATGGGCATCCACGACCCGGTGCGCAATGGCCAGTCCGAGTCCCGTCCCCGATGCCCGGGTCGTGAAGAACGGATTGAACAGCCGCTCCTGATCGGACGCGGAGATGCCGCACCCACGGTCCTCGATCCTGAAGACCGTGAACTCCTGCAACGTCCCGTCCGGGCGTCGCAGCCGCTGCTCACCCACGGTGATCTCCAACGACGCGTCCCCACCCTCGGACTCCATTGATTCCAGACCGTTGCGAACGATGTTGCCGATGGCCTGCATCATCAGAGACGCGTCGACGAAGATGTCCCGGTCGGTGGTCACGGAAACCCGGACTCGATCCGGGGCACCGCACTCGGCCACCACACCATGCATGAGCTCCCGAGCGGCCATCGGCTCGATGCGGACGGTCGATTCCCGGGCGAACTGGAGCACATCGCGGACGATGGCATCCATTCGACGGACGGACCGGTCGATCTTGCGGCAGAGTTCCGCCTGCGGCGGCAACGCCGCAAGATCCTCCGACAGCACCTCCGCGTACAGTTGGATCGATGCCAGCGGATTCCGGATCTCGTGGGCAATGCCCGCCGCCATCTCGCCCAACGACGCCAGCTCGCGGGATCGATGCAGCTGGGCATTGGCCTCCGCCAGTTCCCGCTCCAATCGAAGCACCTGGTTCTGCAGGGCGTCATGGGTGCTCTGCAGACGCTCGGCGGTCTCCATCACCGACTGCATGAGATCACCGAGTTCGGCGGCGGTCAGCTCCGTGGCGGCCTGCGGTGGCGTGTGTGCAACCTGGGTCATCTCATCCTCTGGCATCTGCAAACCGATTCGTGGATTCAATGGGTGCCGACGCCTGGTACCCGTGCCTCGCACGTCGCCCGGCGTCCAGTTCCTCGAGGCCGTTCCGGGCCGCATCACGCTGTTCTTCAAGACGGGAACGGTCGGACTCGTCGCTGTCCAGCACGACCTTCATGCACCGATCCACACTGGCCATCAGTTCCCGAACGCGGTCCCGTCGTGCACCGTCGACGTCGGCGAGTCGGGCATCCAGGTCCCTGGTCATGGAGCCCAGCGACACCTGAGTGGGCAGCAGCTGCTCGACGAGCTGCTGGCGGCGTCCCAGAATCACCAGCAGACGATCCACGTCTCCCGACTGGATGCAGGAGGCCTGCTCCGGTGCAAGTTCCGCCAGCTCGCGCACCACCGCCTCCTGACTCTCCAGCAGCAGAACCAGATCCTCGATCCATGCGGTCGTGTCGAAACGCGTCTCGGTCATCCTGACCTCGTTCGGGCGACATCCTGTCGCCGATTCATCCGTCCTCCGCCGTGGCGACCTGCGCCCCCACCGGCATGATCCGCATCCAACGCTCCCAGATCTCCCGATCCATCAGCGAATCGATGCTCGTCAGTTCATCGTCGGGCATCGACTCGAGTCGATGCAGGGCTCTGGCATGAGCCGCAGCGGCCCGGGCACGATCCCCGAGTGCCACCCATGCACCGGCGATCTGCACCAATGCATGCATGGACGCGGCGTCATCGGCAAAGTTGCGTGCCGTCCGCTCGTAGACCACGATGGCTTCTTGGAACCGTTCCAGATCGTAGAGCGCGTCCCCGTGACCGATCATCGCCGACCGCAGCAGTTCCTCACTCCCTGCGGTCCGCACCGGCGACTGCTCGCAGTCGAGCACCACCTGTTCGTACGACGTGCGGGAACGATCGAGCAGTGCGATTCTTCTCGCCTCGATCACCTCGCGCATCGAAGGGGCAAGCTCCGGATCGTCGACCAGTCGCTGTTGCAACCGTCGGGCGGCTCCGCGTGTGCACGCGGCCAGGAGCAACCGTGCATCCGTCCTACTTCGCGCGCCCTCCACCCTGGCCAGGTACGCATCCAGATGGGGAATCGCATCCGTGTAGCGCCCGGTACGGAACCCGAGGGCACCCAGTTCCTGCAATGCGTCCAGCCAGTCCCGGGCGTCCGGAGTCAGGACCGTCCGTCCGTGCACGACCCGCTCGAGACTCTGCCAGGCTGAATCGACATCCCCCATCGCCTCCAGACACCGGGCCAGGGGAACGTGGCAGCGCGTCGCATCCGGACTGCTGGGCCAGGTCTCGATCACGGCCCGGTACCATCCCGCAGCCTCGTCGAATCTCGCCTCCGCCTGCAGGCACCGTCCCAGCCGTTCCATCAGACCACCACGCCGGGGGTCGTCGTCTCCGGTTGCCGCCAACGCCTCGGTGAATGCTTCGATCGCTTCGGCGGTGCGACCGGCCGAGTCGTCGTGCCGAGCGGCTTCGACCAGCGAAGTACGCCATCGCTCATGTTCGTCGGGCTGATCGTGCCACCAACGTGCCGCATGGCGATGCGCATCCGCGGCCTGCACGTGCAGTGCCGTGATGCGTTGGTGAAGCGAACGAACGTCGGGATCCATCGGGCCCAACGGGCCGGTAAAGTCCGCCGGAAGCTCCGCCTCGAGATCACGTGCCAGTTGGCCGGCGGCCATTGCCACCGCGTGGGCCACGGAGCCGGGACATTCCTCCGCTGCATGAAGTCGCTCTGCGGCCGAAGCGTAGGCCAGTGCATGATCAAGCAGACCCTGCAGCAGAACCGCCTCGTACCGATCCATGTAGACCGCGGTCAGCCCCGCCACATCGACATCCGGATGCGTACGGCCGAGCAGCAGAAGACGTCCCGCCTCGGCCAGGTCGGCCCGGGCTGCACGATGGTTACCGAGCAGACTCGACGTCTCGCCACGGCCGACGAAGGCCGGCAGGTTGGATGCCGTCGCGGGCAACTCGGCGAGCGCCCGATCGTAGCACTCGAACGCCTCCTCCAGTTCCCCCTGGGCCGAATGCATCTGCCCCAGAAGCACCCACGCCTCCCCGCGAACGGGGTCGGTCTCATCGCACAGTTCGATGGCCAGTTGCACAGCCCCCGCAGCCTGCTTCCACTGCGACAGAGCACGGTACCCACGACCCAGCAGCACCAGCAGCTCGGCTCTGGATGCGGGAGGCGCGTCTTCCGCCTCGAAACGCCGAAGATCGACATGCAGCATCCGGACGGCGGCGTCCACGCGCCCGGTGGCGAGGC
>CAJWBW010000209.1:0-3803 GCA_913020415.1 uncultured Phycisphaerae bacterium
CCCCCGGGAGCCGCTGGTCGCGCAAGCCATGACCGAACAAGAACATGCGGAGAATCGCCGCGTTGACATCATCCTCACCGAGCGTCACTTCGATGTGGCCACTGGAGACTGACCCATGGATCGTCGCACCACACCGTCAACGGAGTCCAAGCCAAAGTCGCCGAGGCGATTCGGCACCCTGCTGCTCGTGGCCGGCGTGTTGATCGTGGAGGCGGCGGCATTCGTGGGATTCATCACCCTGAGCAGCGGACCCGAGGCGGCCCATGCCGCCGGCGCCCTGGACGTCGTGGCCGCCGATCCCGACC
This sequence comes from uncultured Phycisphaerae bacterium, assembly GCA_913020415.1. Lineage (GTDB taxonomy): Bacteria > Planctomycetota > Phycisphaerae > Phycisphaerales > SM1A02 > UBA854. The sequence goes on from CAJWBW010000209.1 coordinate 306, forward strand.
AGGCGGTGGTGGAGACGATGGTGCTGGACGCTCGGCTTCAGAACAACCGTTCCGGTGTGACCTACGTCTGCGATACCGAGATCTGGGTGCAGGTTCGTGGTCGCCACCGTACGCTCGTCGAACAGGAAATCAGCCGACTGAACAACGAAATCCGGGCGGAGGTCAACACCATCTGGAAGGGCAGCGAGCCACGGCATCTCCGGGAACCGGGCCTCGAGACCCTGACGCGCAAAATCTACGCGTTGCTTGCCGATCGATTCGGCCATGATCTGGAAACCGGCGAGCCCGTGATTCTGAAATGCGTCATCGTGGCCGGGACGGGGTTCCGCGCGGACGCCTGAAAACGGCTTCCCGAATCTCCGATTCGAGAAAACAGCGTTCAACGTCCGATGACGAGGGATGCCCCCCCACGCCACACGGTGGGAGGGACGTCGCGCGCTACGCCGACTGGCGACGGGCAGGATGCCCTCGCCGCATTTCCGGCGCGACGACAGCCTCGTTCCAAGGAGCCACGGATGGCGAACCCGGAGCAATCAACCCCCGGAACCCCCGGAAACCAGGGTGGTACCCAAGGGGAAGCAAACCCCGTGCCGAATGATGCCGAACTGCAGTCCGCCGATGCGATGGCGGATGAGGCCCTGCGGCGGGTCGAGGATGCCGCGAATCGACTGCAGGCCGAGCATGGTGAGCAGGCGGCCGAGCCGACTCTGCCGGATTTCGGTCCACCCTCGGTACGCGACGCGGGCGACTCACCCGATCTCACGATGCTGCACGACGTGGACCTCAACGTCACCATCGAACTGGGGCGGACCCGCATGTTCGTCGAGGATGTGGTGCAGTTGGGCGCCGACTCGGTCATCGAACTCGACAAGGCGGCCGGTGACCCCGTGGACGTGTTCGTCAATGGTCGCAAGGTCGCACGTGGAGAGGTCCTCGTGCTGAACGACAACTTCTGCATCCGGGTGAGCGAAATTCTCTCCGCGGAACCGGCCCCGCTGGGCAGCGCTCCGGGAGGCGTCCTGCCGGCCGACCGGATGAATGCCGATGGGGAGGAGTCCCGGGCGAACTGAATGCAGACTCGGGACAGGAGGTCCCACCCGGCCAGGACGGCCGGGGAACGCCAGGAAGGCGAGTGCGAGAGCGTGTACCGCGTAGTTCAAATGATCGTTGGTGGTGTGGCCCTTCTCCTGGCCTGCGTCGTGCAGGCGGAGGACGACGTGGTTGCGCCCGGCGAGGCCAGCGTCGCCGCGGTGGCGGTGCCGGCCAGCGAACAACGCCCGCTCGGAGTTCCCAACGGACTGCTGGAGGCACGGCCCGCCGATTCGGATTCGGCATCGCCCCTGAGTTCGATCGATCCACGAAACAACGACGTGATACGGGTGGTGCTGGCCCTGGGCATCGTGCTCGTGCTCCTCTTCGGCGTGCGCACGCTCCTCCGCCGCGCCGGAGGAGCATTGGCCGGCGGTCGTCCGTCGGGCGTGTTGCAGATTCATGCCCGGTATCCGGTGGCCCGCGGTCAGCATCTCGTGCTCGTCCAGGTCGGGCCCCGCATGCTTCTGGTGCATCAGGGCGGCGGCACGATGCGGACGCTGAGTGAGTTCTCGGGCGACGACCTCGTCCAGCTCCGTGAACGGTTGGAGGGGGGGCGATCCACGGACGCCTTCCAGCAACTGCTGCAGCAGGAGGGGCCCCGTTCGGACGGTGCCGAACTGGTCGATCTGACTCGCGGTCGCGGCCGGGGTGCGGGGCGGATGCTTCGGAAGCTCTTCGGGGGGGCTCGCCCGGCATGAGCAGTCGTCGACGGAGTTCGGGGCTCGGGGGACGCGGCGTGATCGCCGCGGTCGGCACGCTGCTGGCCACGCCGTGCGTGGCCGCGGTGACCGCTCCATCCGAACTGAATCCCATCGAAGTCCTGCAGGATGCCGCCAACGCGGTGCCGGGCATGGATGGTCAGCTGAGCACGACGCTCAACATCCTCGTGCTGCTGACGGTTCTGAGTCTTGCTCCCTCCATCCTGATTCTCTGCACGTGCTTCACCCGCATCGTGATCGTGCTGGGCCTGTTGCGGCAGGCGCTGGGCACGCAGAGTCTGCCCCCGAGTCAGGTCATCGTGGGGCTGAGTCTCTTCATCACCTTCGTGGTGATGACGCCGACCATGGCCCGGATGTACGAGGAGGGGATCAAGCCGTATGTGGACGGTCAGGATGCGAACTACGCCGAGGCGTGGGACCAGACCAAGCAGCCGCTCCGGGACTTCATGTTCTCGCAGCTGGAGGCCACGGGAAACTGGTCCGGTGTCTACATGATGCTGAACTATCGCGGGGTCGACACGTCGGATCCCGGGACGCTCAGCCGGTCCGACGTGGACATGCTGACCCTGATTCCCGCCTACGTGCTCAGTGAGCTCAAGGTGGCGTTCCTGATCGGCTTCAGGATCTACCTGCCGTTTCTGGTCATCGACCTCATCATCGCCAGCATGCTCGTCTCGATGGGCATGCTGATGCTGCCCCCGGTGCTGATCTCGCTTCCCTTCAAGCTGCTGCTGTTCGTGCTCGTCGACGGCTGGCAGCTGGTGGCCGGATCGCTGATCACCAGTGTGATGCAGCCGGAGGCGGTCCAGTCGCTCGCCGGGGCGGTGGCGGGAGGAGGGCCGTGATGCGCGGGGGACCGATCGATCACAAGGAGACTCGTCGTGGGTAGCGAAGGCATCGATGCACTGCGGATGGCGCTCATGTACACCCTGCTGCTCTCGGCCCCGATTCTCGGCGCCGGGCTGATCGTGGGGCTCGTGGTGAGCCTGGTCCAGGCGGTCACGCAGGTGCAGGAGCAGACGCTGAGTTTCGTCCCCAAGATCGCGGCGATGCTGCTGGTGGCCGTCGCGCTGATGGCCTGGCTGGTCATGAAGCTGTCCGATTTCGCCATGGAGATGTTCACCGCCTTCTGAGGCGGCCGGAGACGGTATGGATTCGCATGAACGCACTGGTTGCACATCTCCCCGCCGCGATGCTCGTCGTGTTTCGCGTCGGTGGTCTGATGATCTTCGCTCCGGTGTTCGGTTCGAACGTGGTGCCCCTGCGGGTTCGGATCCTGCTGGCGTTCGTGATCGGTCTGGCGATCTATCCCCTGCTGCACGGCCTCGGAGCGGTGACCACGGAGGGGCTTCGGCTGGATCTCTTCGCACTGGCGCCGCTGGTGGCCCTGGAGATCCTGGTGGGTCTGGTGATCGGACTCGTGGCCTCGCTCCCGCTGGTCGCGATGCAGATGGGCGGTCTGCTCATGGGACAGCAGATGGGCCTGGGCTTCGCCACGTTCTACAACCCCGCCGTCGGCGAGGATGCGGATGTACTGGGCCAGCTGCTCTTCTTTCTGGCCTTGGTGGGGTTTCTGGTCGTCAGCGGCCACGAGGCGATCATGACCGCGGTGATGAACAGCTTCGGACACGTTCCGCTGGGAGGATTCGTGATCGACTCGGGCCTGGTGGCCTTCGTGACCGGGATG
>CAJWBW010000210.1:0-3802 GCA_913020415.1 uncultured Phycisphaerae bacterium
ACCGAGCTGCCATTCGCGGCCGATGACGTCCCGAACCACGAAGTCGATCTTCGGGCCGTAGAAGGCGGCCTCGCCGGCCTCTTCGGTGAAGGGGACGCCGAGCGACGCTGCGGCATCCCGGCAGGCCTGTTCGGCCTTGTCCCAGTTGGCGGGGTCGCCGACGTACTTGGTGCTGTCCGGATCCCGGAGGCCCACTCGGACCCGATAGTCGGTCATGTCGAGGGCGGCGAAGATGATCTTGACGATCTCGAGGCAGCCCGCGACTTCGTCTGCCACCTGGTCCTCCGTCACGAAGAGATGGGCGTCGTCCTGGGTGAAGCCCCGGACTCGGGTCATGCCGCCGATCTCGCCCGACTGCTCCCACCGGTAGACGGTTCCGAACTCGTTGAGTCGCAGGGGCAGATCACGGTAGCTCCGAGCCTCGCTGGCGTAGATGCGGATGTGGTGGGGGCAGTTCATCGGACGAAGGAGATAGCCTTCGATCTCGCCATCCTGCATCCGGTTGGAGAGTTCGGCGCACGAGCAGCCCTCGTCGGAGAGTCGCCGCAACTGGTCGCTGTCGATCAGGGGGGGGTACTGACTTTCCTGGTAGTACGGATAGTGGCCGGAGGTTCGGTAGAGGTCGAGCTTTCCGATGTGGGGGGTGAAGACCTCGTGGTATCCCTGTCGGCGAAGCTCCGTCCGGATGAAGGACTGCAGGGCATCCCGGATCACGGCGCCCCGGGGGGTCCAGAGAACCAGTCCGGATCCGACCATCTCGTCGATGGCGTAGAGTTTGAGCTGGCGGCCGAGGACCCGGTGATCCCTGCGGCGGGCCTCTTCGAGCTGTTCGAGGTGCTTCTTCAATCCGGCCTCGTCGAAGAATGCCGTGCCGTAGACCCGGGTCAGACGATCCGATTCCGCGTCACCGTGCCAGTAGCTGGAGGCGACGGACATCACCTTCCACGCACCGATCCGTCCGGTGGAGGGGACATGCGGCCCTCGGCACAGATCCTCCCAGTCGGTTCCGGGGGTTCCGGTTGCGTACCAGCTCAGCGAGGTCGAGCCTGCATCCAGCGCACGCTGGGCATTGTCGATCTTGTACTTGCTTCCCTCGGACTCGAGTTTTTCCATTCCCGCGTCGTGGGCCAGTTCGTAGCGGGTGAACGGGCGATCCTCGTCGATGATCGACTTCATCTCCCGTTCGATCGCCTCGAAGTCCTCTTCACGGATCGGCCGATCCTCGGGGACGGCCATGTCGTAGTAGAAGCCGTGCTCCAGCGGGGGACCGTACACCAGCTGCACTTCCGGAATGACGCGTTGGATCGCCTCCGCCATGACGTGCGCTGCACTGTGCCGAAGCATCAGCAGTGCGTCGGGGTCCGGCTCCTGCTTCTTGCGGGGTGCCGTCAGCAGTTCGAGGGAGGCGTCGTGGGCGATCGGGCACGTGAGATCCGACAGCGTTCCGTCGATCTTCGCGGCAATGGCCGCCTTGGCCAGGCCGGGGCCGATGTCGGCTGCGACCTCGGCCGGGGTCACCGGGTGGTCGAAGTCCTTCGTGGTTCCGTCCGGTAGTTCGATGCGTGGCATGGGGCCCTTCGATCAGCAAGGGGGGGAGGTTGGGGTGTGGGACGCAGGATATCCCGGGAACGCCCGGGCGTCGATCATTGCAAAGTCGGCCCGCTCGTGCGAGACTGCACCTTCAGGCGTACAGGAGGTGTGCCGGTGCTCTGTCCACGGTGCGGCGTTGACAAGGACAAGGTGATCGACAGTCGCTCGTCGGACGGCGGAGCGGTGATCCGTCGCCGCCGCGAATGCCTCAAGTGCGGGATGCGATTCACCACCTACGAGCAGGTCCGCTCCTCGGACCGGCTGATGGTGGTCAAGAAGGACGGATCGCGCGTCATTTTCAATCGTGCCAACGTCATGAGCGGAATCGTGGCCGCCTGCGGAAAGCGCCCCGTCTCCGAAGATGCCAAGGAAGCGGTGTGCGAAGGGGTGGAGGCCGAGCTCCATCGCGATTTCGACCGTGAGGTGCCCAGCGTCGAAATCGGCCGACGCGTTGCGGCCCGCCTGCGTGAGATCGATCAGATCGCCTACATCCGCTACGCAAGCGAATACTACGCATTCCGCGATCTGGACGATCTGGCGGACGAGGTCACGCAGCTCCAGGCGCGGACCCAGCCGGGCCCCAACCAGAGTTCCCTTTTCGAAGAGAAGTAGTCGCTACTTCTTGACCAGGGCTCCGCGGAGTTCCTCGGTCGCGTAGAGGATGCGCAGGCACTCCTGGCACACTTCGACGACGTTGCCGTCACCCATGATGGTGTTGACGAGATTGAACGGCAGCGAGAAGTTGCAGCAGCTGCAGGCGTATTCCAGTCGCCGGCGATCGATCTCCTTGAGAGGGGCCATCGAGTCCCCGTCGAAGTCGTCGGCGGCCTGGTCGAAGATGGCCAGGGCGTCCTCGCTCACCACGGACGCCTTCTTGGCCCGTTCCGCCTCGAGTTTGGAGAGCTGGTCCGCGACCTCGGCGGATCGTTCGTCGAGTTCGACCCTGGCCGCGTCGCGCACCTTGGTACGCTCCACGATGCGTTCGTCGATGCCGCTGATGTCCCTGGTGAGCCCTTCGGCCGACTCCAGTTCGGCCAGCGCACGATCGTCCAGCTGCCCCTTGGATTCCTTGAGGTTGTTGATCTCCTCGAGGATGGCGTTGTACTGCTTCGTGGTGGAGGAGTTCTTGAGTTCCTCGCGGAGCTTGTTGGTCCGTTCGTCGACGCTGCCGGCTTCGGTCTCGAGGTTGGCGACGGTCGCCTGGGCGAGTTTCGATCGGTGTTCCAGGTCGCTTCGTTCGGAAGCGAGCTCGGCCAGCTTGCGTTCCTGGGCATCAAAGTACAGTTGGGCATTTTCGACGCGAGAGCGAATGCCTCTGGTCTGTTTGTCGACCAAGTGCAATGCCAGCAGATCTTCGATGGCGGTCATCAGCGACTCCTAAGTAGAACCTGATCCACAAGTGTATCAAGTAGATCCCCGAAGCCAACTGCAGAACCGGCGAAGATTCACTTCAGGTGAGTTGCAGCAGCCACCATGCAATGGGTGCGACGAACAGCGGGGAGTCGAGGACGTCCATCATGCCGCCGAGTCCGGGCAGCAGCTCGGAACTGTCCTTGAGGCCGGCATCCCGTTTCATCAGGCTCATGACCAGATCCCCGCACTGCCCGCAGAGTCCGATCACGAAGCCGATCAGCAGTGCCATCCAGGCGGTGATGTGCGGTTCTCCGGGCAGGCAGGATCCGCTCAGGGCCGAAAGCCCCCAGGCGGTCCCCATGGCGGCGAGCAGTCCCCCGGCCAGGCCTTCCCAGGTCTTGCCGGGGCTCAGCCACGGGATCATCTTGTGTCGGCCGATCGAGCAGCCGGTGAAGTAGGCGCCCGTATCGCACATCTTGACGATGGCGATCACGCCGATGATCCACCACACCGAGTGGTCGATCTGGATCAGCATGAAGAAGCCGAGGAAGACGCCGAGGTAGACGGTGAATCCGGTCGTGGTCAGTGCAGTCAGGACCGTCCCCTCGGTCCGCTGGCCCCGGCTGGCCAGCCAGAGCGAGCCGAAGAAGCAAGCGGCGAGCACGGTCGCGAGCATGCCGACTCCAAGCATGGGATCGTTGCCCAGTCCGCCCAGCCACACCGCGTAGAGCGACAGGATGCCGAAGCAGGTGATGAGGCCCGAAATGCCGCGGAGATCCGTCCGTCCGGTGCAGGCGGTCGCCACTGCGGCGAGTTCTCTCGCGGCCAGCGCAACGACCACCGAGCAGATCAGGAAGAG
>CAJWBW010000211.1:0-3800 GCA_913020415.1 uncultured Phycisphaerae bacterium
CTGCTCGGCAGTGCCTCCGAGGATGTTGAGCAGGACACGCCTGCGGCGGGGTGAGGCCGGACCCGGTATCCCTCCCCGGCTCGGTCTCGAAGTCATCCTTCAGTGGAATGGACCTGTGGCCGGGGCTGGGGATACGTGGTGGGAAATCACGTGAAATCAGTCGTTTAGGTTGATTTGTCTGGTGCCATCGCTATCATCGGCCTTTCCAGATCGCGGGGAAGGCGGTGCAAGTCCGTCACGAACGCGTCACCGTGAGTCGCCCGATTGGGCGGCAAGTCGGGATACCGGGATCTGGTTGGAACGCCCCGACGCGGAACGGGGTCGATCGGCATCCATCCGTCGCCGTCGACTTCAACCCCCCCGGGGCATGGATATTCGTGTACCCCGCGCGATTCGGGTTGAAAGGAAAGACAGATGAACAAGTTCTTCACCGCGTGCTCCGCTCTCCTGTGTGCCACCGGCGCCCAGGCAGCCATCATCGACACCTATCAGGTCGGGACCGGGCTGAACACCTCGACCGTCCAGGTGGATTTCCAGAACGGCAACGGGTACCTCTTCGAGGTCTCCTGGCAGGGCGCCGGAACCACCGGGTGGGATCTGATGGTCACCATCGCCGACGAGATCGACGGGTTCGATCTGGACTTCTCGACCAGCGAGTGGGGCGTCTTCCTCATGGGAATCACCGCCTTCGACGACAACGACTGGGGCACCGGGGCCGGTTGGCAGGACGGTATCGAAGACTACTGGCACTACTGGACCAGCGACTCGATGGGCGATCCCTGGGTGTCATCCATGGTGGGGGTCGACTCCCGCCTCGTCTCCGACGGATCGATGGACGGTTGGGTGTTCATGTCCCCCGATGCCCCGCAGCTGGTGCCGGCTCCCGGAGCCATCGCCCTGCTGGCGATCGGATTCGCCGCCCGACGCCGCCGGCGTTGATCGGTCATCCAGTTCGATTGGTCCCCTGTCCTGCAAGCGGGTAGGCTGTTGGCTGCCCCATGGTTGAAACGCTGATCGTCCTCGTCGTACTCCTGGTCCTCTTGGCCGTCGCCAATCTGGTGCTGCTGTGGCGACGGGGAGCCAGTTCGCCCCAGCTGACGGCCACCGCCGATACCACCGAGTTCGAGCGTCGCATGCGTGACGAGTTCGAGCGGGCTCGTACGTCACGCGACTCCTCCTCCAAGGAGCTTCGTGAAGAGGTGTCCCGCAGCCTCGGGCAGGCGTCCGAAACGATGGTCACCACGATCAAGGCCATGGCGGCCACCCAGTCCACCCAGCTGACGCAGTTGCAGGCGAGCAACGAGAAGAAGCTCGAGGAGATGCGGGTGACCGTGGACGAGAAGCTTCAGGGCACGCTCGAGAAGCGGCTGGGCGAGTCGTTCGCCCAGGTCAGCAAGCGGCTGGAGGAAGTCCATCGCGGCCTCGGCGAGATGAAGGGGCTGGCCGAGGGGGTCGGAGATCTGCAGCGGGTCCTGAGCAACGTCAAGGCCCGCGGGACCTGGGGGGAAGTGCAGCTCGAGAGCATCTTGGAGCAGGTGCTGACCCCCGATCAGTTCGATCGCAACGTCAAGACCGTTCCGGGATCGTCCAATCACGTCGAGTTCGCGGTGCGGCTTCCGGGCCCCCGCGACGGCACCATCGATCAGGTCTGGCTGCCCATCGACTCGAAGTTCCCGCAGGAGGACTACCTCCGACTGCAGGATGCCATCGAATCCGCGGACCGCGATGCGGCCGAGAAGGCCGCCACAGATCTAGGGCGGGCCGTCCTCCTGTGTGCCAAGGAGATCCGTGAGAAGTACATCTCGCCTCCGCACACCACCGACTTCGGCATCCTGTTCCTGCCCATCGAGGGGCTCTACGCCGAGGTGCTCCGTCGCCCCGACGTCCTCGACGAGCTGCAGGGGCGGCATCGGATCATTCTGGCCGGACCCACCACGCTGACCGCGATGCTCAATGCATTCCGCATGGGCTTCCGGACGCTCGCCATCGAGCAGCGATCGAGCGAGGTCTGGGAAGTGCTGGGTGCGGTCAAGACGGAGTTCGGCAAGTTCGGCGACGTGCTCGACAAGTTGAAGCGTCAGCTGGGGACGGCCCAGAAGACCATTCAGGAGACCGGCGTGCGGACCCGGGCGATGGAGCGAAAGCTTCGTGACGTCGAATCGCTGCCGGAGTCGACGTCCGAGGAGCTGCTTCAGCTGCCCGATTTCGAGGCGGCCGAGGATGATCACGCCGGTGACGTCTCGGACTGATCCGCATCAATGAAGGTCAATGAAGAAGGGGCCCGCCGTGTGGCGGACCCCTTCGGTGTACTCACTGTGTGGTTCGAGCCGCTCAGGGGCAGTTCGAGTTCCAGTTGGCGATCACCAGCAGCAGGTCGTCCACGGTGAAGGGGGCGTTCCAGTTGCTGATGACGAACAGCAGGTCGTCCACGTTGACGACGCCGCTCTCGTTGAAGTCGCCTTCGCAGACCTCGCCGCAGACTCCGGTGGGTCCGTCGACCAGCAGGGTGCCGGTTCCGACGTTTCCATCGGCGAATCCGCCGACCCGGATGAGGTACTCGTTGCCGTCCACGACGTTGACCGAGATGCTGCTCTTGTAGCCGCCTTCGAAACTGCCGCAGGGCAGGTCGGAGTCGTCGTTGCAGGCCAGCAGCTGCAGGTCGCCGCAGTTGGTGCCGTCGTAGACCACCAGGTCGGTGTCGTAGTCGGCGCTGCCTCCGAGATCCTCGCAGGTCGCGACGATGAGTTCACCGTCGCCGCAGGCCACGTACCGGTACCAGATGTCCTGGTAGGTCTGGCCGTCGAACTGGCAGGCGTCCCCGTGGCCCGGTCCGTCCGTACTGGCGCCGGTGGTATCGAAGTCCCACACGCCGTTGCCGACGACTGCGGCTCCGGAACACTCGTCCGGATTCGGGATGGATCCGACCTGGATCGAGACCGCGGCTTCATTGGAATCGATGCCGTCGCTGGCCCGGAAGGTGAACAGGTCGCTGCCCAGATAGCCGGAATCCGGGCTGTAGTTCACGGTGTCGCTGAAGAACGGCAGGGTGACCGGGGCCGAATTCAGCTGGCCCAGGGTCGGATGGGTGAGGATGCCGTTGTTCGGAAGCGAAGTGATCGTGTACGAAAGCGATCCTCCCTCCGGGGATGCGGCCTCGAGCACGATGTCGAGATCGGCGTCCACGTCGGTGTAGACCGACTGGTCGAAGGCGGCCGGCGGACAGGTCTCGCCCGTCGAGGCGATCTTGAGCGACCAGTTGTTGAGGGCGCCCGTATCGAGTCCGGCGTTGTCCGAGATGGTCAACGTCCAGGTGCCCGAGACCAGTTCGCCGTCGAAGTCGGCGAGGGTGCCCGGTCCGTCGGGCGTCGTGCCGTCGCCGTCGTCGTCGTAGGTGGTGACGATGTCCGAGGAACTGCCGCCGGTCCGATCGTGCAGACGGACGGTGGTGCCTTCGGGGGAGGTGAGGTCGACGATCAGGTCGCCGATGTAAGTGTGGGAGATGTCCATCACCACGTCGACGTCGCCCATGCAGTAGCCATCGTTCACGACGATGTCCGAAGTCAGGGTCGAGTTGTCGTTGATGGCGATGGGCGTGTCGACGGCCGCGTACGTGAAGCGTCCGACGTCGAGCGTGACCTGGCGAGTGGTGTCGCCGGCGTCGCCTTCGAGGTTTTCGAAGGTCACGGTGCCGGTGACGATGCCGTTGGGCAGGTCGGCGGCGGCGGCCGAGAAGCCGATGACGACCGTGCTCGACTGGCCTTCGTTCTCGAACAGAATGCTGGCGCTGTCGCTGCCGTTGA
>CAJWBW010000212.1:0-3790 GCA_913020415.1 uncultured Phycisphaerae bacterium
CCGATGAAGCAGTCCTCACCGATGGTGATCGGTGGCCTCGTCAACGGAAACCGGGTGTCGTGCATGTCGTGGGAACCGGCGCACAGATGGGCACGCACGTCGACGACCGTTCCGGATCCGATGGAGATGGGACCGAGCGCGTACAGGATCACGTGCTCACCGATGTGCACGCGATCCCCGAGCGAGATGTTCCAGGGAATCAGGATGTCGATGGATCGCGCCAGACGGCAGTCCCTGCCCACCGTGCCCCCGAAGAGACGCAGGACCGGAGCACGCAGCGGAGCGACCTGCCAGCAGATGCGACCGATCGTCGCCCAGACGACCCGGACGATTTTCTGGCGGGTCGTCCAGGCGGAACGTCGGGCCGGGGGAGCCGATGCCATGGCGGCTTCCTGGTTGCCTTGGACCTCTGGATTGGTCATGCGGTGGCTCCTCGGTCTGCAGCCTAGGCGGACGGATGGCCCAAGGGAAGGGCACCGGCCCGCATCCGGTATTGAGCCCGATTTCCGTACCTTTGACTGGGCTTGATAGTGTCTTCGGACCGATCGACGAAGAAACCGGCACAAATCCGTGGCAGATGCACGAAGTCCGGGCAAGAGTACGAGAGGACCCCACCATTGCGGTGGCCAGGGAGCAGGGCGTGAACGTCGTCATTCTCAACCAGTACTACGCACCGGACGTGGCCTCCACCGGACACCTCCTCTACGAGCTTGCGAACGACCTCTCCACCAACGGAGAGAGGGTCCACGTGATCACCTGCCGACCGTCCTACGGCCCTCCCGAGACCTGGCAGCCGTGCCCGCGCAACGAGGTCTCCCCCAGCGGCGTGACCGTGCACCGGATGCTCGCCACGCGGTTCAGCAAGGACAACCTGCTGGGACGCATCGTCAACTCCATCACCTTCCTGGTTCCGCTCGCGGCCCGCATGCTGTTCAGACTGAAGCGGGACGAGGTCTTCCTCTACACGACGAACCCCCCCTACCTCGGCATCGTGGGCACGATGGTCGGCTTCCTGCGTCGGCACCGCTACGTCGTTCTCCTGCACGACGCCTACCCGCAGATGGCGGTCTGGGTCGGCAAGATCCGCAAGGGCGGATTCATCGACCGGATCTGGCACCTGCTCAACAAATGGATGTACCGCCGGGCCAAGGAGACCATCGTGCTCTGCGACGCCGCGAAGGATCTCGTGTGCGACACCTACGGCATCGATCCGGATCGCGTGCACGTGATCCCCAACTGGGCGGACGGCGAGTTCCTGCATCCCGTCGACAAGACGACGTCGGAGTTCGCCAACGAGCACGATCTGGTCGAACCCTACACCCTGCTCTATTCGGGCAACATGGGGCTCTACTACGACTTCGACACGATGCTCAACGCCGCCACGCTGCTCAAGGGTGAGAACATCCGGTTCGTCTTCGTCGGCGGCGGCGGCGTCCGCAAGCGAATCGAGGAGGAGATCGAGCAGCGGGAACTGGACAACGCGCTGATGTTCCCGCACCAGCCGTTCGACACGCTCAACGATTCGATGAACTCCTGCGACGCCTCCTTCGTCACGATCGCCCACGGCATCGAAGGCATCAGCTTCCCCTCGAAGCTGTACACCTCCCTGGCCGTCGGCAAGGTGATCATCGCGATCTGCGAAGCCCACTCGTCGCTGCGGACCATCGTGGAGGAAAGCGGCTGCGGCGTCTGGGTCGAACTGGGCGACGCGGAGGGTCTGGCCCGGGTCATCCGCGAACTGGCCGCCGATCCCGAGCGTTCCCGAAGAATGGGGCAGGCGGCCCGCGATCTCTTCGAACGCGACTACACCCTGCAGGCGTGCGCACGGAAGTACGCCGTCGTCCTCGACGAAGCCCAGCGGTAGCCGGAAGACCGGTCCTCAGTCTCTGGAACGCCGCACGATCTCCGCCGGTGGCTGGTGCCATTGGGCGGACTGATCCCGGCCTCCCTCCAGGTACCAGGCGACCATGCGACGGAGTCCCTCGGCCAGCGAGATGTCGGGCGTGAAGCCGCGCTGCCTCGCCTTGTCCGCTTCGAACTTCGTCTGATCGACGAAGAGCTTGCGAACCCGGGCCGACGACACCGGAATGTTCTTTCCGGTCAATGCGATCATGAGATCGAATGGCTTGGCCATCGCCAACGCCATCCACAGCGGAATATGCAGGTACTTCGCACCCATCGCATCGGCGACCGTCCGACTGATCTCGGCGCTGTCCATGTCGGGCTTCTCGACCCAGTTGTAGACCGCGAACGGATCGTCGTCGCCCGCCCGCTCCCAGAGCCAGAGCGTGGCGGCCATGATGTTCTCGATGTAGGACAGGCTCTTGATGTTCGATGCCTGGCCGGCCTGGAAGAACTGCTTGCGGTCGATCTGCCGGATGAGGGAATACATGTTGGCGAAGTTGTAGGGACCGAAGGTGACGGTCGGACGAATGATCAGCGCCCGTCGGTCGTCGCCCTGCAGGGTCCACGCTTCGAACACCTTTTCACCCGCCAGCTTCGAGCGACCGTAGTGGCTCTCGGGCTCGGGGTGCGTCTCCTCCGACAGCGGCGGCGACGCCGAGCCGTAGACCGCGACGGTGGAATAGAAGCACACCCTGCGGACCCCCAGTTCATCCATCGCCTGGCACAGCACGGATGCCCCGTCCTTGTTGACCGCGAAGAAGGTCGACTCGGTGATGCCGAAGTCATGGTGGGCGGCCGCAAGATGCAGGACCGCGTCGCACCCGGCGAGGGCATCCCGCACCGCCTCGAGGTCGCGGACATCACCGTGCACGAAGCGTTCGTGCGGCAGATTCGAAGCCGGTTCGATGAGATCGAGGATCACCACCTCGACACCACGCTTGCGGTACTCGTGGCAGAACCACGATCCGATGAATCCGGAGCCTCCGGTGATGCAGATCCTCATTGGCAAACCTCCTGATTCCACCGCGTCCGGGTGGTCGGACTTGATTTCCACCTTAACGAGCCCCGCGCCCGAAGGCATGATCACGCTGCAGGTTGATCGGGTAAATGAACCAATGCGGGAATGAATACGGTACTTTTGGAATCAACCCGCGACGTCCACCGGTCCCGCGGGCCCGGAGTCGCCGGCGGTCGCACCGCGAAGAAGCTCGACCGCTTCCCGCCAGGCGTCACGCTGCTGGGTGAGAATGGTGATGGGGTCGTCGAGATCCTCCGCCGCGGAGGCGCTGGCCACCTGCTGCCAGAGCCAGGCGTGCAGCGACGACAGCTGATCCGCCAGCCGGCGATCCGACGACGCGTCGAGTTCGGTCATCAGGGCGATGAGGATGGATCGGCAATGGGATCCATGTTCGGCGATCGCCTCGAAGTCCCGTCCGGCATGGGCCGACCGGAGCGACTTCGCTGCCGTCAGTGCTCCCTCCAGCAGCATGAGACGACGTTGCGAAGGAGATGCCGTGGTGACGTCGGTGGTGCGATAGGTGGTGGCGTTGGGAAGCATGGTTCGGGTATCGGTCCATCGGATCGTTCCAATGCAACTCCGTGATCCTGCATCCGATAATGAGTTCAGATCATGGAGGACTGGAACGACAGCAGGGCCGAGTTCTGAGACTGCAGCGCCGACAGCGCACGTTCCATCGCGGCGAAGCGCTCGACCAGGATCACCCGTCGTGCCTCGATCCGGCGATCGATCAGTTCGATGCGTTCGTTGGCGAGTTCGATGCGTGACTGGAACCGCTCGCCGGCGATCCCCAGTGCACCTCCGTCGGTGTCGGTCAGGGCCGACACGAGTTCCTCGAAGCGCACGGCGAATCCCCGTTGGTCGCCG